>JAHEEC010000117.1 GCA_024640885.1 Bacteroidota bacterium
AACCTGGATGAAGATTTCTCTGAAGCCAATAACCTTGCTGATGAATATCCTGAGAAACTTCAGGAGCTGATTGACAGGTGGGACGAACTTGCCTGGGAACAGCAAGTATATCCTTTGTTCGATGATATGGTTATGCGATTATCCCGTCAACAGGACAGGCTGTTTGGTGACCAGAAGGAATTTGTTTACTATTATCCAGGCGCACGCCGCATTGCTGAAAAAGCATCGGCACCCGTGAAGAACAGGGCACATACGATCGAAACCACCCTGGATCTGAAAGGTGATGAAGAGGGCGTGATCGTTGCCTGTGGAGGCTTTACCGGAGGCTATACCCTGTTTATCAAAGATGGGAGAGTCTATTTTGACTACAACTATTTTGATGGCGTCTACTGGAATATGTCAGCCGATCTGCCAGAGGGTCCCACAGATATCAAGTTCAATTTCATTAAGACAGGGAATTTTGAAGGGGAAGGCGAATTGTATATTAACGGGGAACTGAAGGCCGAGGTGGATATGCCCCAGATGCACCTCTCAACTTTCTCCCTTTCCGAAACCTTTGACCTGGGTGAGGATACAGGAACTCCTGTATCGGCCTTGTATGATGATCACTTCAAGTTTACAGGTGAGCTGAAAAAGGTGGTCGTTACATTGAGAGATTAGGGGAAAGAGAAATTAAAGACTTAAAAGAGGCATTCCGCAAGGAGTGTCTCTTTTGTTTTAATCAACCAAAGGCCAATTCAGACGCCTGAAGTGAAAATCGAACATCTTGTGGATCTGTCCGGCTGTGTTGCGCGGGGTGGATAGTTCGGGGAGCTCATCCTGTTTGAAGAAGCCCACATCAAGGGTTTCCATGCCTGTGCTAATCTCAAAGTTTTCTGCCTCACACTCCAGGAATATCTTGTATGCATAGAATAGATCCTCCGGGTGATCATGGCATTTCTTATCAAAAACGGCCAGCAGCCTGCTAACTTTCACCTGGATGCCTGCTTCCTCAAAGGCTTCTTTTTCGGCGGTCTCCGTGGGGGTATAGCCCACGTCGCACCAGCCACCAGGAAGCGACCAGCGGGAATCGACCCGCTCCTTGACCATCAGGATCTCATCCCGGTCGTTGAAGATAACCGCACGTACATCCACCTTGGGAGTCCGGTAGCCGTTTCGCTCGGGTGTGCTTAGCTCAATGGTTTCTGCCGGTAAACCGGTGACCAGCGAGAGCATTCTCAGGGAGATCTCTTCCAGGACCTGGTAACGGTCCAGGTCAAAGTCATTTTCCGAGAAATGGAGGCCGGTTTCGGCCAGGGCCTGTAGCTGTTTGACCAGCTGGAGCATTTCATTTTGATTCTTCATACCTTCCTGAAAGAGGTCTCAATTTAGCATATTTCTGATTATCTTCGCTCCATGAAAGGTGGAAACAGCAAGGTGGATCTTAAAGACAGAAAACGTTTGCCTCACTGGATGCGCATGCAGATGCCGGGTGGTGATCGTTATATGCAGGTGAAGGAACAGGTGGGGAAGCATGGCCTGCATACCATCTGCACCAGCGGGAACTGTCCGAATATCGGCGAGTGCTGGGCGGCAGGAACAGCTACTTTTATGATCCTGGGGGAGATATGTACCCGTGCCTGTAAATTTTGTGCTGTTAAGACAGGTAAACCCCTCCCTGTGGACGATGAGGAGGCCATCCGCCTGGCTGAGACCATTCGCACCATGGGTATCAGGCATGCGGTGCTTACCTCGGTAGACCGGGATGATCTGGAAGATAAGGGAGCAGGCTTCTGGGCCCGGACCATCCGGATAATAAAGGGGGAGGTACCCGCTCTTACCATGGAAACGCTGATTCCCGATTTCGATGCGATCCCCGAACTGGTCCAGCTGGTCATAGACGCATCCCCGGAGGTAATTTCACATAACCTGGAGACGGTGGAGCGGCTTACTCCCCGGGTGAGGTCCAGGGCCAGGTATCAGCGGAGCCTGGAGGTGATCCGGCAGGTCGCTGAGTCAGATGTAACATCCAAGTCGGGCATCATGCTGGGACTCGGTGAGACGGAGAATGAGATACTGCAAACCATGGATGACCTGTTGGAGCAGGGATGTGAAGTGCTGACCCTGGGGCAATATTTACAACCCACCATGGATCATATGCCTGTGGAAGAGTATATCCACCCCGACAGATTTGAATTTTACAGGGAACAGGCCATTGAAAGGGGATTTAAAGCAGTGGAATCAAGTCCCCTGGTGCGTTCCTCCTACCATGCAGAGAAACATGCAGCCATCCAGAAAGGGAAGTCGGATGAGTGACAAAGAGATCAAATTCGAGGACCTGGGATTAATGGACTACCAGGAAGCCTGGGATTACCAGGAAGTTCGATTCGATGCACTTGTGGAATATAAACGCAAGCCTGAAGGCAGGCCACGACCAACTCGGTACCTCCTCTTCTGCGAGCATCCCCATGTGTACACGCTTGGGAAGAGTGGAGACGAGCATAACCTGCTGATCAGGCAGGAGTTTTTAAAGAAGATCAAGGCCACCTATTACAAGACCAACCGGGGAGGGGATATCACCTATCACGGGCCGGGACAGATCGTTGGCTATCCCATTGTGGACCTGGAAGTCCTGGGGATCGGCCTGAAGCAGTATGTGGCCTTGCTGGAAGATTCCATCATCGAGCTCCTGAATGGATACGGGCTGGTGGCCACGCGAATGGATGGGGCCACCGGGGTTTGGCTGGATGTGGATCACCCGGTCAAGGCGCGAAAGATCTGTGCCATCGGGGTACGGTCGAGCCGCCATGTAACCATGCATGGATTTGCCCTGAATGTGAATACCAACCTGGACTACTTCACGTATATTAATCCCTGTGGCTTTGAGACCAGGGGAGTTACTTCCATGGAAAAGGAGCTGGGTGGACCCCAGGACTTTGGCCGGATCAAAAGCGAGCTCAGGGACCTTTTATTAGGGCGATTTCTTAGGAAGTGAGGGGGCGGTACCTGGATTTAAATGCTTTGTTTCCGGGCTAGGGTAAACCCTGCTCCAGACTGTTCAGTATAATCAAAGCTTCTTCCCTGGAGGTGCCGCATACGGCCGGTTCCGCCTTGAACTGATCACAGACCCCGGGCCGTTCCGGATCATTGAAGATCAGGCAGCGAAAATCCTCCGAGAGATGAATACAGTGAACACCCCCCGGTTTTCCCCCGGGCATTCCGGGAATGGGAGAGGAGATGGAAGGAGCGATACAGCATGCCCCGCAGTATTCTCTGCATTGCATAAAAAAGGGAGTGAATGATTCACTCCCAAGTTACCAATATCTGAAACAAAGTGCTCCTATCTTCTGGATTTATAGAAATCCATCGAGAAGTTCTTTAGCTTCTCTTTGCGGATTTTGACCTTGGCATCATTTTCATAAAAAAGAGTTTCATTGTGCTGACTCATATCGAGTCCCACATCCTCATACAGGCTGGGAACCCGCATGGGAACGATTTTATTTGTGATCCAGTAGAGCAGAAGCGAACCGCCAAAAGCAAAGGTGGCAACAATTACCAGTGCAAGCAGGTGGAACAGGAAGGTGGTGATTTCGCCGTGAATCAGGCCCACTTCCTCGGCAAATACACCGGTAAGCAGCATTCCTGCGATACCTCCGATGCCATGTGCCGGAAATACATCCAGGGTGTCGTCCACTCCCTTCCGGGAAAAGTAATAGATCATCATGTTGCTGGCTATGGCTGCAAATCCTCCAATGAAGATGCTGGATCCAACCGATACAAATCCGGCTGCGGGTGTGATGGCCACCAGTCCGACCACAGCTCCCACACAGGCACCCAGGGCGGAGGGCTTTCGTCCTTTTACCCCGTCAAAGAAGATATACACCAGCATGGCAGATGCAGATGCTGTATTGGTATTCAGCAGGGCTTTAACAGCCACGTCTGATGCTTCCAGTGCCGAACCGGCATTGAACCCGAACCAGCCAAACCATAGAAGTCCGGTCCCCAGCAGCACAAAGGGGATATTGGCAGCATAGGAAGGCCGGGTATAGTCGCGGCGCGGGCCAAAGAAGAAGGCACCGGCCAGGGCAGCCATGCCAGCTGACATATGAACTACAGTACCTCCTGCAAAGTCGAGTACTCCCCAGTTACGAAGGAATCCATTGGGATGCCAGGTCCAGTGGGCCAGCGGGGCATAAATAAAAATCATAAACAGTACCATGAAAATCATCAGGGAGGTAAATCGGACCCGTCCGGCAAAGGAGCCTGTAAAAAGGGCAGGAGTGATGATGGCGAATTTCAGTTGGAACAGGGCAAAAAGGGCCAGTGGAATGGTGGCTGCAAACTGGGGATCAGGCGCTCCTCCAACTCCCCTGAACATAAAATAGGTAGCCGGATTGCCAAAAAATCCGTATCCTTCGGGACCAACGCTCTCTCCAAATGCCAGGCTGAATCCGAAGACCACCCACAGGATACTGATCAGTCCCATGGCAATAAAACTCTGCAGGATGGTGGAAATAACGTTTTTAGGTTTTACCATCCCCCCGTAAAAGAATCCGAGTCCGGGGGTCATCAGGAATACCAGCGCCGTGGAGGCAAGCATCCAGGCCACATCCCCCTTGTCAATACTACTTGTATCTCCCGTGTCGAAGCTGAACGGGAAGATGATTCCCAGGAGGGCAATAATTCCGAATGCAATCAGTGCAAAGAGCCATTGTTTTTTCATAGTGCAGGTTTTAATGATCCTGCACAAATATAACATATATAAAAATTATACCCCTAAAAATATAGGGGTAGTTATCAATAAAATATATAAAATAAAGAAAGGGGTATAAAAACAGAGGGGGTATTATGTAATAAATATATGTCTATTCTTTTCCGGAGTTCAGAAATTCATCAATTTTTTTGGCTACCCGCCGTCCTGAGGCAATGGCATTCACCACCAGGCTGGCACCATTGGCTGCATCGCCCGCAGCAAATACCTTTTCCAGGTTGGTGGCCATCGAGGGATTCACCTGGATGTTTTTCCTGCTGTTAAGGGCAATGCCCAGCTCGGTCAGCAGTCCCTCATGAACCGGGTGAACAAATCCCATGGCCAGCAAAATCAGGTCGGCATCAATTTTCTCCCTGGTACCGGGGACTGCATTCATTTTATAGCTGCCATTGACCTGTTCCCAGGCTACCTCCTCCACTTCTGCATGGGTCACACGCTGCTGCATCCCAATAAACTTCAGGGTGGAGAGGCCCCATCGCCGTTCACATCCCTCTTCGTGCGAGGTCGAGGTTTTCAGGGTTTTTGCATAGTAGGGCCAGGGATTATCACCGGAACGCTGCTCCGGTGGTTTTGGTAGAATTTCTATCTGGGTTACACTCTGGGCCCCCTGTCGTATGGCTGTCCCCACACAGTCGGACCCCGTATCGCCCCCACCAATTACCAGCACATGCCGGTTCTCTGCAGTTATCCGGTTGTCATAAGCCACATAGGCGCCATCGTTCACCTTGTTTTGCTGGGTCAGGTAGTCCATGGCAAAGTGTACACCATCCAGTTCCCTCCCTTCTATGTCAAGGTCCCTGGGCTGCATGGCCCCGATGGTCAGACAAAGGGCATCAAATTGCTCAACCAGCTTCACAGCTGAGATATCCCTTCCAATCTCCGTTTCAGTCTTAATTTCAATTCCTTCGGCCAGAAGTATTTTCAGCCTGCGATCAATGACCTGCTTATTCAGCTTAAAATCGGGGATCCCATAGCGTAACAGTCCACCGGCCTTCCTGTCTTTCTCAAACAGGGTGACCGTATGGCCTGCCCTGTTCAGCTGGTCTGCTGCAGCCATTCCGGCTGGCCCGCTGCCAATAACAGCCACCTTTTTGCCAGTTCTCACTTTGGGTGGATTGGGCTTGATATACCCTTCGGCAAATGCCTTTTCCACGATGGCAGCTTCATTCTCACGGATGGTGACCGGTTCTCCGTCGATGTTGAGCACACAGGAATGTTCGCAGGGGGCCGGACAAATCCTGCCGGTAAATTCCGGAAAGTTATTGGTATGGTGCAGCCGCTCACTGGCTCCTCTCCAGTCGCCCTTATAGAGCAGATCGTTCCATTCAGGGATCAGATTATCCACGGGGCACCCCCAGTGGCAAAAAGGTATGCCGCAATCCATGCACCTGGACGCCTGGAGCTGGCGATCCTCCGAATTGAGCACCTGTTCCACCTCGGAATAATCGGTTTTTCGCTCATATACCGGCCTGTTACCGGCCGGTTTCTTCTTTATTGTTAAAAATCCTTTTGGATCTCCCATTGTTTCCTTCTTTTATTAATCGCTCATCATTTCCACATCTTTCTCCACTTTGGCCAGTTTCTTTCTGGTCTCTTCAAGAGCCAGCTCCATGAGCACTTTTTTATACTCGTAGGGAATTACTTTTATAAAGCGGTCCAGATAGGCATCCATATCGGTGAGGATCTTCTCGGCTATTTTGCTCCCCGTATGTTCGTAATGCAGGGCAATCAGATCAGAAAGCTCCTTCTTATCATTCAGGTCCTCCACCAGCGAGAGCTCCACCATTCCCATATTGCAGTAGTAGTCGAAATCGCCATCCTCGTCCAGCACATAGGCCACTCCTCCGCTCATTCCGGCGGCAAAGTTCCGCCCGGTCTTCCCCAGGACCACCACCCGTCCGCCAGTCATATATTCACAGCAATGATCACCCACGCCCTCAACTACGGCAGTGGCTCCGCTGTTCCTGACTGCAAAACGTTCTCCTGCAATTCCGGATATAAAGATGC
This sequence comes from Bacteroidota bacterium, assembly GCA_024640885.1. GTDB lineage: Bacteria > Bacteroidota > Bacteroidia > Bacteroidales. The sequence continues at coordinate 6,758 of JAHEEC010000117.1, forward strand.
TTCCCCTGGTGGCGCCATAAAGCACCGTGTTTCCAATGATTATATTCTGGTCCGATTCGAAGGTGGAACCCTCGGGTGGAACCACGATGATGCGGCCACCTGCCAGGCCTTTTGCCAGGTAATCGTTGCTGTCTCCCTCCAGGTAAAATTCCACTCCGGGAACCAGGAAGGCTCCAAAGCTCTGGCCCGCTGAACCTGCAAATCGCACCTTAATGCTGCCCCCGGGAAGTCCATCACCACCATGCATGCTAGCTATGGTGCCTGAAAGCATGGCACCGGTGGTTCGGTCTGTATTTTTTATCGACATACGAATCGTGACCGCTTCCTGATTCTCCAGGGCCGGCCTGGCCTGCTCTATTAAACTGTGATCCAGAACGGACTCAAGTTTGTGCTGCTGTTCTTCGGTCCGGTACAGTGCATTCAGTTTTGCAGCAGGCAGGAAGGCAGTCAGATCGCTCAGGTCCAGGTTTTTAATTTTCCAGTGTGTAACCGCTTCATCCCTGCTCAAAAGGTCCGAGCGGCCCACCAGTTCATTGAAGTTCCGGAAGCCCAGTTCGGCCATGTGTTCACGAACCTCCTCGGCCACAAAGCGGAAAAAATTCTCCACAAAGTCAGCCTTTCCCCGGAACCTCTTCCTCAACTCTGCATTTTGCGTGGCCACACCTACCGGGCAGGTATTCAGGTGACATTTACGCATCATCACACAGCCCAGCACAATCAGGGCACCGGTGGCAAAGCCAAACTCCTCGGCTCCGAGCAGGGCAGCCGTGATCACATCTCTGCCTGTTTTCATTTGTCCGTCGGCCTGCAGCACCACTTTGCGCCGCAGGTTATTCATAACCAGGGTCTGTTGCGTCTCTGCCAGCCCTATCTCCCAGGGCAATCCGGCATGCTTGATGGAGGAGGACGGACTGGCCCCTGTGCCTCCTTCGGCTCCGCTGATGGTTATCAGATCGGCCGATGCCTTGGCTACGCCGGCAGCGATCGTACCCACTCCGGTCTCGGACACCAGCTTCACGGAAATTTTAGCCCGGGGATTTACATTTTTCAGATCGAAGATCAGCTGCGCCAGGTCCTCAATGGAGTAGATATCGTGGTGAGGAGGTGGGGATATCAGTGTAATGCCCGGAATGGAATAGCGGGTTTTGGCGATGATTTTATCGACCTTATGTCCGGGAAGCTGACCTCCTTCACCGGGTTTTGCTCCCTGGGCAATTTTGATCTGGATTTCGTCTGCATTCACCAGGTAGTGGGTGGTGACTCCAAAACGGCCGCTGGCCACCTGCTTAATGGCGCTTCGCCTGGAGTCGCCGTTTTCCATTGGTTCAAAGCGTTCCGGATTCTCGCCCCCTTCGCCCGTATTGCTTCGTCCGCCTATCCGGTTCATGGCAATGGCCAGGGCCTCATGCGCTTCTTTGCTGATGGAACCATAAGACATGGCACCGGTCACAAAACGTTTCATGATATTTTCCACAGGTTCTACCTCCTCCAGTGGAATGGGATTTCGTTTGTAGCTTAGCAGGCCCCTGAGGAAGGTGGGTCGTGCTGTTTCACAATCCACCAGCGCCGAATACTCTTTGTATTTGTTGTAATCGTTGTTCCTGGTGCTCCATTGAAGCAGGGCCACCGTTTCAGGATTCCATGCATGATGCTCTCCATACTTCCTGTAGGAATACACTCCCTCGGTGAGCATCAGCGCGTGCACATCCTCCGAATAAGCCTTTCGGTGGGGGATGAGCACCTCTTCGGCAATCTCTTCCAGCCCGATGCCCCCAATCCGGCTCACAGTACCTTCAAAATATTTATCTATTACATTCGAGTGAATACCGATGGCTTCAAAAATTTGCGCAGAGCGGTAACTCCGCAGGGTGCTGATCCCCATTTTTGAGAGTATTTTTAACAGTCCCTTGTTCACCGCTTCAATGTAGTTCCTCTGCGCCTTTTCGAAGTCCTGCTGGATGACCCTGTCCTGAACCAGTTGCTCGATCACTGCAAAGCTCATGTAGGGATTTATGATACTCGCTCCATATCCAAACAGCAGGGCAAAATGCATGACTTCCCTGGGCTCGGCCGACTCCAGCACAATATCGATTTGCATGCGCTTTCGCTTGTTGATCAGGTGATGATGTACCGCTGATACTGCCATAAGACAGGGGATGGGTGCCTTGCTCTCACTTATATCCCTGTCGGAAAGGATGATGTAATTGTTATTCTCATCCACGGCCTCTTCGGCCAGCCGGCATATATCCTCCACGGCTTCTTCCAGTCCGGCAGCCCCCCGCGAAGCATCGAAATGGATGGGGATAACCCGGTTGGAGAATCCTTTGTAGCGAAGATTTTTCACCACCTGGAAATAGGTATTGTTGATGACCGGACTTTTGAACATGACCATCTTTGCCAGGTCGGGGGTTTCATTCAAAAGATTGGTTTGCAGCGATCCCAGGTAGCCTGTCAGGGTCATCACCATCTCTTCGCGAATCGGATCAATGGCCGGGTTGGTGACCTGGGCAAAGAGTTGTTTGAAGTAGGTAAAGAGCCGGTAGGGCTTCTTACTGAGCACCGCGGTAGGGACATCATTGCCCATGGAACCGATGGGTTCCTTGGCCGATTCGGCCATGGGCTTGAGTACGGTTTCAATTTCTTCCCTGCTGTAATTAAAGGAGGTGAGGTACTGCTTATACGCGTCTCCCAGTCCGGGTGCCACCACATTACC
>JAHEEC010000118.1 GCA_024640885.1 Bacteroidota bacterium
GTGAAATCCATGTTTTTATAAATGAAGGACCAGATATCGGCATACTCCTGGATGACCATGTCGGTTGGTTTGCCCGCTCCGTGCCCGGCATCGGTGTTGATCCGGATCATGACAGGATTCTTCCCCTTGTATTTCTCCTGAAGAGTGGCAATATATTTAAAGGAATGGGCAGGTACAACCCTGTCGTCATGATCCCCCGTGGTGACCAGCACTGCGGGATAATCCTTATCAGACGAAATGTTGTGAAGCGGAGAGTACCCAAGGAGGTATTTAAACTGCTCCGGATTGTCAGAGGAACCGTAATCAATGGTCCAGTAACGGCCGATGGTAAATTTTTGAAAACGAAGCATGTCCATGACACCCACCATGGGAATGGCCGCTGCAAAGAGTTCTGGCCGCTGGTTGATGACCGCACCAATGAGCAATCCACCGTTTGATCCTCCGTAGATGGCCAGGCGGTTGCTGGATGTGTACTTCTCCCTGATCAGGTATTCTGCAGCAGCAATAAAATCATCAAACACATTTTGTTTCTGAAGCACAGTACCGGCCTTGTGCCACGCTTCACCGTACTCACCACCTCCCCTCATGTTGGCCAGTGCAAAAACACCACCCTGTTCCAGCCAAACCGCACGCGTGGTGCTGAACGACGGGGTCTCAGAGATGTTAAATCCTCCGTATCCGTATAAAAGGGTTGGATTATTTCCATCCAGTACCAATCCTTTCTTATGCACGATAAACATGGGTATGCTGGTCCCGTCCTTGCTGGGATAGAAGACCTGTCTGGTTTCATAGGTTTCGGCATCGAAGTCAACCTCCGGAGTAAAGAGCAGTTCGGAAATATTTTTATCAATGTTATATTTAAATGTGGTTGTGGGATAATTGAACGATGTGAAACTATAGAAGGCTGTTTTATCTTTCATCTTTCCCCTGAAACCTCCCAATGAACCGATTCCTGGAAGGGCAACTTCATGCAGCAGCGATCCGTCGAGCTCGTATACGCTGGCTGAATTGTAGGCATCCTGAATGTACTGGGCAATGATCTTTTCTCCAGCAAGGGTAGCAGATTCCAAAACATTTTTTTCATGTTCGGGAATGATATCCACCCAGTGTTCTCGTGCGGGATTGTTCAGGTCGATGCCCACCAGCCGGTAGCGGGGGGCATCATTGTCGGTCAGCACAAAAAGCATATCCCCATTGTTGCCGACGGGTGAATAGTTGTCATCGAAATCCTCGTCCAGCCAGGTAAAGGGCAGGTCATCCAGTCCAGCTTTCTTAAATGCCAGGGAATTGCCGCTTGTGGACTCGTAACCCATGAGCATCATGTATTGTTCATCCTCCGTAACAGTCATGTAAAAGCTGCGGTCGGGATTGGCTTCATCTTTATGAACCAGCCGGTCATCCGGCTGAAGGGTCCCTAACGCATGGTAGAAAATTTTCGCATTTTTATTCTCCCCCTTCAATTCATCACCCATGGCTGGGGTGTCGTACCTCGTATAGAAAAAGCCACGCTTATACCACGAGACTCCTGAATTCTTGATCCACTCAATGTGATCGCCCAGATCGTTCCCGGTGGCTATTTCCTTCACAAAAAACTCCCTCCAGTCGGATCCTCCTTTGGAAATTCCGTAGGCTACATACTGATGGTCTTTTGAATAACTTAAACCGGCCAGGGCCACCGTCCCATCTTCCGAGAAAGTGTTTGGATCAAGAAAAACCTCACCCTTCTCCTCAAGGCTACTCTTCTTGTAAATGATGTCCTGGTTCTGCAGACCAGTGTTGTAGCTGTAGAAATAGAGATCACCCTCCTTGAAAGGAGTACCCATTTTCGGATAGTTCCAGATTTCGGTCATCCGCTCCTTCAGTTGATTCCTGAATGGTATGGACTCCAGGTAGGAGAAGGTTACTTCGTTTTCGGCCTTGACCCAGGCTGCAGTCTCCTCCGACTTATCATCCTCCAGCCACCTGTAGGGATCAGGCACCTCTGTGCCGTTATAGTCATCAACCACATCCCCTTTTTTAGTCTCAGGGTAGTTAAAGGTTGGTTGTTGGGTACAACTCATTGCAATCACAATTAAAATGCTACAAGATGCATTTTTCATGACTTAAATTATTGACGATTATAAAAATCAGATCTCCAGGTACTTTTTGAGGAGTTCCCTGCCCTGCAGGATGGCCTCCCTTCCACTGGATTCAATGCCGTACCACCCCCTGTATCCGCCATTTCGGCTCATCTGGATCATTTTAGCGGTCAGCTCCTCAGTGGGTTGGTTCCGGTAGGACATCCCCACCGCCCAGGGCAGCATCTTCTCGAGGTAATCCACATTGTCGAAATCATCGGAGGGCCTTCGCCAGTCGGGGTAGGACCCGAAGTACAGGTTGTTGACCTCCTGAAAGAGCGCAACCATCCAGTCTGCATCATTGGAGACTCCCCCGTGATTTTCAATGCATACACTGATTCCTGCATGGGCAGCATGTTCCAGGAGCATGTGGTAGGATTCTGCGGCCCACTTCAGGGCTTCCTCCTTATCCACATCCTGTGGCCCCCGGCAGTTGGTGCGTATGGCCTTGCAACCCAGGTAATGGGCGATATCGATCCATTTCCTGTGGTTGACCACAAATTGTTTTCTCAACCCGGGTGTAGGTTCACATCCGTCCCCTTCAGCATCGATCATGATCAGGACCATCTTTACCCCGTGATCATCTGCATTCTTTTTCAGCTGATTGAGGTAATCCACGGTGGGTACATCAAAGAGGGTATTGACAAATTCGATCCCGTTGAGCCCGAAATCTTCCCTGGCTATTCGCGGAAAATCCAGGTTCTTCCATAATCCATCCCTGATTTCCTGCACCAGTGCCCACTGGGCAAGTGAAATGTCATCTGTAGTCATACGTGGTGTAGCCATGGCTTTCGATTCTAAATGCAAAGCGGGTGCAACCAGTCCGGCTGCACCCAGCAATGCGGTTTTTTCAATGAAATCCCTTCTCGAATATTGTTTTCGCATGTTCTTCATGGTCACAAGGTGCTAGAGTTTCCAACCATCCCGGTATTCCCGGGTCAGGAGGTTATTGGCTGCTTCGTCATTGGTGATCTTCATGCTTGCAGAGTCATATTCAACTTTTTTACCTGCCCTCAGTGCCACAGCTGCCAGGTTGATGGTCTCGGTTACCGTACCGGCGTATTTAAAGCTGCCGGGTGACTCCTTATCCTCTTTGATGGCTGTTACCCACGTATTTGTGCGTGGACTCCGCTCTCTTTCAGGGAGCTCTTTCTCCCCCTGGTATGCTTTCATGAGCCTGGAAGGAATGATCTCAGGTTCTTCACCCAGGAATCCGGCAAGTATTTTCCCCTTGTCTCCCACAAACATCATCCCTTCATTGGGCATATCCCTGTGATCCTCCTCCAGTTCTTCAGGGATAAAGGGTTTCATGCCTCCGTCATACCAGAAAAGATCAAAGGCCGGAAGACTCTTTTGTTCCGGGAATTGCAGCTGGATCAAACACGACAGAGGAAATGCCACATCATTTTCGACCCACTTGTAGGTGTTCCCATCCACATACCGGTGGGTGGTCCCGTATGCTTTTGCACTGACCGGTGGCCTGTCGATCCCCAGGTTGCGGAACAGCGGGAAGAGGCTGTAATGCCCCATGTCCGCAATGCTTCCTCCTCCGAACTCATACCATCCACGGAACCGGTTGTGGGTATAGAAAGGATGATAGGTCAGGTCGGGTACCGGGCCAAGCCACAGCTCCCAGTTGAAGCCGGAAGGAATGGGCGGGGCCCCCTGGGGCCTTGTGGGCCACTGTTCCCAAACTGGCCTGTATGACCAGTTGTGGATCTCCTTCAGGTTCCCGATCACCCCATCCTTGATCCATTTCAGGATGAGCCCGTGTTCCGGTTTTTCACTCCAGGCCAGCAGGTGGGTCTTAACCCCGGATTTTTTGGCGGTCTCAATGGCGAGCCTGCCCTCTGACATCCTGTTGGCAATGGGTTTGTGTGTGACCACATGTTTGCCTTTTTTCATGGCAGCAATCGCGAGGTAGGCATGGTGATGATCGGGGGTCATGATCTTAATGGCATCGATATCCGTTTCTTTTTCAAGCAGTTCCCTGTAATCTTCATAGGATTTGACCCCTTTAGCTGTTCCAGAGGGCTGATTTTTACCGTAATAGGTTTCCACAAACTCCTTTCCGATATCCCTTCCCCCGGGGATCCCCGAATATTGTGATCCCCAGTTGGGATCATCCAGGGTTCTCCGGATCTGGCTTCGGATCCCATCCGGGGACCAGTCCAGGTAATCGGTAGTGAATTTGTTCACATCACAGACGGCCACAACCTGAATATCAGGATTTTGCAGCAATTCTGGCATCTCCCTTAATCCCTGTGTCCCGCAACCTATATTGGCGACTGTGATCTTGTCCGAGGGTGCGACATATCCGCTTCCTCCCAGGACGTGCCTGGGAACTACCGTAATGGTCGCTGCAGTAGCGATGGTTGAACCGATGAATTTTCTCCGGCCCATTGATTTCCTTGATCCCATAATTTATCTATTTAGTGTATTAGAAGTTCGGACAATAGCAATGGATTTCTTATGCAGCCACATCCCTCCCAAGAAATTGTGCCTATCAAGTTAAACAGATATTTCCAAAAGTGCTAATGAAAGCGCACAAAGCTGTATGAACAGCTCCATGTGAAGTCGCTGTGGAAAGGATTTGGACCTGGGAATGCCTTTGAAGAAGGGGCGATTACCGGATTTTCACAAACTTGCCAATGCCTCTGATCATTCCTGATTCGATCCACCGGAGGATATAGATACCATCCTCAAGATCATCTATTTCCAACTGGAAGACCTGATATCCAGCCGGGACCTGATCCAACCGGACCACTTTCCCGTTCAGGTCCAGCAGCTCAATGCTTCCGGCATGGAGCGTCCCGGAACCCGTGTTCATATAAATAATGCGTTGTGCCGGATTGGGATATATGTTCAGGGTTCGAATTGCTGATTCTGGATCCCCGGTGAAGACCGGTCCATTCATATATTCGACCGCGGCCTGAAGAATCCGGCCTGTGCTGCGATCCTGCAGGAAAGCTGCAACTGCCAGGTCACTGATGTCTTCTACAAAGGGACTGTATGCCCAGGGTTGGGATCGGATATCATTCATTCCTTCAAACCAGTTGTCGCCGATTAATTTTCCCGCCGGTGTGGGCAACATATCAAGCACCACATTCCTGAATTGAGAATCTCCGTTCCGTCCGGTGAATGCAGTAACGGAAGTCTCAAATACGACCACGTACAGCTGCACATTCTCCTCAAACCTATCGTCCAGACAGGTCACCCTGGTATGGGCCTCCAGGCTGGATTCCATCCAATCCACAACCAGGTCAATATCAAATTCGGGATTCTCAAGGGTCAGCAATCGCAACTGCTCATCAACCGGACTTGATTTCAGTTCTGAGAAATCATACCTGTGAAACGGGTACATTCCTCCATCAAGCAGGGCATAAGGAATCCTGGGAACTCCATAGTTGAAAGACCTGGTGGAGGTAGGATCCGGGTTGTTCTCGTATATGGGATCCAATCCCTTATAGCTCATGTGGTATTGAAGATCGATCACATCCTTTGAATATTTGCTGGCAAGCCCATCGATGAGATCATCAGATATCCTCGAATTGTCGTCAGAGCAATCTGTAAAATACTCCAGTACAGCAAGTTTCAAACGTTCAGTGATGGCCACATTATCAAATGCAAAACCCTGGTTGCCCATCCCTTCATCCCCGCTGCTTGCGATGGCAATCCTGAATGCCACATTTCGTTTTCCTGCGACCTGGTCCAGGTCATGAACCGCGCGCATCCATTCAGAGTCGGGTTTGAATTCTTCCAGGCTCCATCCAATCCTGCTTCCACCTGGCTTACCGGATATATTTTCCGAATTATACCACCCGATTCCGGGGGTACTTTCACCGATCACTTTCCATTCTTCCTCAATGGCATCCCGGTACTGAAGCACGGCACCACTTAAAGCGGGAACAAAACTCCGCATCACATCCATCCTGATCACGGGCCTGTCAATGCCTGTGAAATCGAAACATGGGCTCTGGATCCAGGAATTTTCCATATAACCGGTGACACCGGTCGGAAGTTGGGTATACCATGCCAAATCACTCTCCACCCCTGGGTGCCCTTTAAAATCGGGTCGACCCCATACCCAGCTTTCCACCTGGTTTTGGGAATGAACACTCCAGCCTCCACCGGTTTGATCAAAGTTTTCATGGTAGCCGTCACCGCTCAGTTGAATTGTTGGCTTCAGTACGAATTCTTTAGTGATTTCACTGGAGCACCCCCCCACGTTCCGGGTGTAAAGTTGTACCAGGTAACGGTCCAGTTCAGAAAAAGGGAATGCGGCGGTATCATCTGGTGAACTGGACCCAATCTCACCAAGGATGGTTTCGTCAGCAGTTTTGAATCTCCATATGATGGTATCCACCGCAGCTGATTCGTTGCCTGACTTGTTAATAAACTTCACCTCCGATCCCGCGCTATAGCAATCACTATCCCAGGTGAAGTCAGCAACTGGTTGACTGTCAATGATTGTTTCAAGCTCAAACCGGCTTACACAGCCTTCAGACGTGGTGGCGGTGAGGCTGATGCTCTTAAAACCAGATTCGAGGTAATGGTGCGTGGGATGAACGAGGTCGCTCTGGTTTTGCTGCCCACTGCCCGTATCCCCAAAATTCCAGTTCCAGGTTTCCACAGTTGCCTTCCCGCTGGTCAGATTCTCGAATGATACCACCTCTCCTCCTTCAGGGATGCATATGCTGCTCATTTCGAATATCACCTCAGGTGCAAACAAAATCTGAACCCGTTGATCCGTGCTTGCCTTGCAGCCTTTGCCAGAGATGGTGGTACAGGTAATCGAAATATTGCCGGGGTCAGCAGCCTTCGGATTGAAAGTAAATCCATCATCGGCGTTCCCGGAAACGCCGGGGCCTTCAAACACCACATTCCCCAGATTGGATTGGAGCAGGAATGGGACTGCACTCTGGCAATATGGACTTTCTGTGAGGTTAAGGATTTGCGGCTGGCTCGCTGATTCAACGATAAATTCTTTTCGAAGATAGAGTGTGGCCACATCCACATACCGGTACTCGATGACATAATTTTCCAGGCTTAACTGGTCCGGATCAATGGTGGCTGTATTATCCCCGTGGTCTATCAGGCCCGGCACCGGTTGAGATGCGGCATTCAATAACCTGAAGCTCCCGGTTACCTCTGGAAGATTCAAAACCTCAACCTCAAAGGGTTCGTTGTTTTTGCATACGGTTTGGCCAGGAATCAGGATGGCACCCTTTGCTCCCAGAACATATACCTGTTTACTTGCCACACTGGTACAACCGCTGGCGGATTTATAGGTATATAGGATCGTATGGGGCGAATTGACGGTGTCTGCAATACCCGGATAAAAAATCCCGGAAGTACTGGATACGCCCGGACCCGAGAATGTCCCCCCGGGCACATTTGCTTCAAGCTTGAAGGGATCGGATTCCACATTGTACCCTGAAGCCAGGTTGATAATTTCCACCCGGGTCTTTTCATTGACTTTAACCTGGATACTCCCGGCATTCAAATTCTGCACCCCGTTTACGTCTGTTACCGAGGTAATCTGGTAGGTGGTCGTCTGAACCGGGGCTGCGTTAATTTTATATTCCTCTGATGAAATGTTTGAATATGAGGTTGTGCCTGTCCCGTCAGACAGTTCAAAAGTCAGGGGCAACCTGCCGGCCAGGAACACGCTCAGTTCTACCTCTTCTCCCTCGCAGACCTGGCTGGATCCTGCCAATGCTGCTTCAGGAAGTGAAGTATAGATCTCCAGCCTGTTCGGTTCAAGGGTTGCATAGGAAGCGGCCACATTCCCGGCCGGGTCTGACATCGCAATACTTACCATCAGTTCACCCGGGGCCACATCAGGATCCTCTATCAATACTGTATATGAAAGCTCATAGAGGCCATCCGAAAGCTCTGAAAAGGTTACCCGGTTCGCACTCAGTGGTATGCCGTTAACCATGGTTCCTGTTCCCGCCCTGTACCCTGTCCCATCGGCGGTAACCTTCACCTTCACCGTGCCCCCGACCCCGACCTCAATGGAGGGTACCTCCATCCTTTCAACTGCAGGACCATGGGCGTCAACGGCAAGCCCTGATGCACCTGTGACAATCGAATAGGGCAAACCCATGTTGCCCGAAGGTTTTACCAGAATAATTTCGGCCCTTAATTCTGAAATGGGGGGTATTACATCCGGGTCTCCCTCCTCCACGGTATATCTGAGATCATACCTCCCGCCTCCTGACTCATTAAAGGAGATGTTTGGAGCTGTAACCGCGATCCCGTTAATGGTGGAGCCGGGATCCAGGCTGTAATTCAGCCCATCTGCTTCGATGTGCAGGATGATCACATCTCCGATTTTTCTTTTTCCTCCTTCGACCTGCATGGAATTGATCACAGGCAATGCTGCGTCGATGGGATCCCCGGACTGTGATATGGAAAGGTTATAGGGTGCGCTCTGAAGCTCACCGTTTGTGATGACCAGGCTGGATACAGGGACATCCTCCCCGGCCAGATAACTGTTTCCTCCCTGGTTGATGGTGAAGTAGGCAAGATAGGTGGTGGCGGAAATCCGCTCAAATCCTGTCATTGGATATCCTCCCACCGATCCGGAAACAAAAGAGTACGGATTACCCTGGTCATCCTCCACTGATATGGTGACAGGGATCACATCTCCGATTTTCATTGTTTCATCGGGAATGGTCACGTGGAATACCCTGAGCACCGGAAGAAATGTCACACCGATGCTGTGATCTGAAATGACCTCGGTGAAAGTGAATTCGGTGAGAGGACCAAGGCTGGCATTATCTACAACCACATCCAGGATATCGTAACCTGCATTTGCCATCATTGAAAAAGCCTGGTTGCTCCCATGGGGAACGCTTATTTCTCCGGATGGGGTTATATGGCCCCCTGCATCGGCCGTGGCAAGTATTGTATATCGCTTTTGAATGAAAAAGGCAGCAATGCTATGGTCCGACCTGACCCTTGAGAATTTATAGCTGGTTACCGCGCCCTTGCTCTCTCCGTCAACCACCACATCCAAAATATCGTAACCGTCATCAGGTTGAATTTTGAATGTCACCTTGCCATCTCTTTTTACCTGGACCAAACCGGAGGGGGAGATGCTTCCTCCCGGACCGGAGGTCGCGATGATTGTATAACCCGGGGCAAGACCGAAAGCCTCACCAGGTAAGAAAACAGCCAGGATGAATATGGCCGCCAGGATTGCTCTATTGTTTGCTCCAAACATGATTTACAGTAAGTTAAAAAAAAATTGGCTTCATATCTATAAATTTTGACTGCCGTCCGGTTTAGTTACAGCATTGAAGGTTGTTTTTCTGCAGGGGTGGAGGTT
>JAHEEC010000044.1 GCA_024640885.1 Bacteroidota bacterium
GTTCATCCTGGGAATGAGGTATGCCTTCACCTATGACAACACCTACCGAGTCAGGCCCAATAACCTTTTTTTCCAGGCATCCGTCAACACTTCCGGCAACCTGGTTGATCTCTTCTCATCCGTGAAGAAAGCCCGCGCCGACAGGCCCTACACGCTCTTAAATAATGTCTACTCCCAATATGTGAAGGTTACTACCGATTTCAGGTACTACAGGAATGGAAGGAACAAGTCATTGGTGGCCAGGCTCTATGCCGGTATTGGAATGCCCTATGCGAATTCTACGGTTCTTCCCTATGTGGAACAGTTTTTCAGCGGGGGTGCATACAGCATAAGGGGATTTAAAGCCAGGTACCTGGGCCCGGGATCCTACCATGAGGAAAAAAGCGGGTACATCGACCAGTCGGGTGACATGAAACTGGAGGGGAACCTGGAATACAGGTTTTCCATTTCAAAGGTTGTAAAAGGAGCCCTGTTCCTGGAAGGCGGGAATATCTGGCTGATCAATGAGGATGAGAACCGGCCCGGCGCCAAATTTGATATCAGGACCTTTCATGAGGAACTTGCCGTCGGAACAGGTGTCGGACTGCGGTTCGATTTCAGTTTCTTTGTCCTCCGGACCGACCTGGGATTCCCCCTGAGAACACCCTATGCTACGGAGGGTAAGTACTGGGTGTTGGGGACCGGTGAGTTCTTCCGCAACGGACTGTTCTACCTGGCCATAGGGTATCCCTTCTGATCCGAAAAGATGATGTTTCAACTTTGATTATTTTTGTGTCATAATTTTAAACTCTTTCTCCAATGGTAGAAACCTTGATAAACTGGTACCACGATCTCCTGGCGGGTACAGGCCTGTCCGATAAGTTGCTGGTCTTTGTGGAAAATGCAACGCTGGTCCTGGCGACTGTTTTGCTGGCCCTGCTGGCCGACTTTATCGCGAAAGGGATTATCATTTCCACCATCCACAGGATTGCACGAAGATCCAGGAACAACTGGGATGACATCTTCGTGGAAAGGAAGGTCTTTAACAGGCTGGCCCACCTTGCCCCGGCCATCATCGTCTATTACGCCCTGGATCACATTTTCGAAGGGAACGAACTGGTCAGGTTCCTCGAGAACGTGACCCAGGCCTATATGGTGATTGTCGTATTGCTGGTAATTGATGCCATCATCAACTCCCTCCATGAGATCTATCAGCGCACTCCCATTTCGGAGGGACGCAATATCAAGGGGTATGTGCAGGTGGTCAAGATCATCTTCTATTTCGTGGCCGTCATCCTGGTCATTTCCATTTTCAGCGGCGAAGCGCCCAAATCCCTGATCGCAGGCCTTGGAGCCATGGCAGCGGTCCTGATCCTGGTCTTCAAAGATACCATCCTGGGCTTTGTGGCCAGCATCCAGTTGTCTGCCAACCATATGGTACGGGTGGGTGACTGGATCTCCATGCCCAAGTTCAATGCGGATGGCACAGTGACCGAAATCTCCCTCAATACCGTAAAGGTGCAGAACTGGGACAAGACCATTGCCACCATTCCCACCTATGCGCTGGTTTCTGACTCTTTCAGCAACTGGAAGGGCATGGAGGAATCGGGGGGACGGCGCATTAAGCGCTCCATCAATGTGGATATGAAGAGCGTGGTCTTCCTTGACAAGGCCCAGATCGAAAAGTTGAGGAAATTTCATCTTCTGAGTAATTACATCGAAGAAAAGGAGAAGGAGATCAAGGAATTCAACGCATCCCTCCAAATGGAGGAGGGTGAAGTGACCAACGGAAGGCGGATGACCAACCTGGGAACATTCAGGAAATACCTGGAGAATTACCTGCATTTTCATCCCAGGATCCACAAGGATATGACCTTCCTGGTGAGGCATCTCCAGCCCACCGACAAGGGAATTCCGCTGGAGATCTATGTGTTCAGCAAGGAGCAGGAGTGGGCAAATTATGAAAGCCTCCAGGCAGATATATTTGACCACATCCTTGCCATCATGCCGGAATTCGGACTGCGCGTCTTCCAGGATCCCACCGGGGACGATTTTCAGAAACTGGGCCGCCACTGAAATTTGCCAATCTGAAAGTGCTATTGAATATTTATGTTTAATATCACATCATTGCCTGTAATGATCTTTCAAATTGTAACTACATTAGCTGGAAATAAAGAGGCAACCAAATAACTGTTGGAAAATGGAAGATTCTCATCAGATTGACTCCCTGGACAGGAAGATCCTTTCACTGATCACAAAGAACGCGCGCATTCCCTACCTTGAGGTGGCCAGGGAATGCAAGGTTTCCGGGGCTGCCATCCATCAGCGGATCCAGCGCCTGACGAAAATGGGTGTGATCACCGGATCGGAATTCATCGTAAGCCCCAAAAAGATCGGGTATTCGACCTGCGCCTATGTGGGAATATTCCTGGACAGTGCCCACCTCTATCCCGACGTGGTGGCCAAGCTGAAGGAGATCCCCGAAATTACCCAGTGCCACTATATCACCGGCGGTTACTCCATTTTTATCAAGATCTATACACGGGATAACGAGGATCTGAAACATGTGCTTGTTGATAAGGTGCAGGCCATCCCCGGCATATCCCGCACAGAGACCTTTATCTCCCTGGAGGAGAGTTTCAGCAAACAGTTACCGCTTACCGAGAGCTAATTTCCACGCTGGCGGAGCACCTCAAACAGCATGATCCCGGCTGCCACTGACACATTCAACGACGCGATGGATCCCTTCATGGGTATGGATACCCAGTGATCCGCATCTTTCAGTAAACCGGAGGAGATTCCCCGCTCCTCGGAACCCATTATAATTCCTGCAGGGCCGGTCATATCCGTCTGGTATATTGATTCTTTTGCCTTCTCACTTGAAGCGAATAAGCGGAGTCCACTTTCCCTCAGAAACCTGGCGACGGTCACCAGATCCCTGTGCCTGCAAACGGGAATCCTGTGAAGGGCTCCTGCAGAGGTTTTCACCGCATCGGCATTGATGGCTGCACTCCCGGAGGCAGGGATCACAATGGCATGAACCCCGGCGCATTCCGCACTCCTGGCAATGGCCCCGAAATTGCGTACGTCCGACACACCGTCAAGCATCAGGACAAGCGGTTCCTCTCCTGACTCATACACTGTGGGCAATAGCTGGGTGATATCGCTGTAAGTGATCTCTGAGATCCATGCAATGACACCCTGGTGATTCTTCCTGGTAATGCGGTTCAATTTCTCAACGGGTACCATTTGTACCGGGATCTCACGCTTTGCCAGCTCTCCCAACAGCTTCTTAAGGAGATCTGAACCAGCTCCCCGCCTGACCAGTACCTTGTCCAGGTCCCTGTCTGCGTTGAGGGACTCAAGCACCGCATGAATGCCGAAAATGAAGGTCTCCTCTTTCATGATCAGGAGCCCATTGAATAAACCTTCCCATTTCTCCAGGAGCGCACCGCTTCGTTCCAGTACATCTGCGATTCGATGGTCTTGGTCCATACCAGGTGCTGGTTTGCAAATGCATCCGGCTGGCGGTCAAACCGGAATTCCACCACCTTGCTTTTTCTCCTGGCAAAATAGTACCATCGCTCCCCGCTTCCTGTCATCTGTATTCTGCTGGGCGGACCGAAGAGGATAAAGATCATTCCCTGGTCCGTTTTCCATCCCTCCTTATTGGATGTGAAATAGAGGTTTGAGTAGACCACCCGGTTGTAGTAGATGCGGATCAGTTCCCGTGATTTCTCTACGTTATTGCCCATTTTCAGCCAGAAGTTATCCACCGAGAGTTTTCGGTTGGGTTGTTTCCTCAAATCCCTGTACTCGGCAAGAGTGGTCAGGTAAAACAAGGGCTCCATAAGCTCAACCGGCGATTTCACCTCGGGGAACGAACCTCCAAAATTAAACAATGAGAGGCCCTTTTCCTGCGCCTTGTCCACCCGTACAAAATACATCCCCTGGTTTAACAGATTATACTCTACCGTATCTCTGAGCGGGAATACAAACGAGGTATCCGGGGTGTAATTCAGGGTGTAATCGGCAGAAGCAGTAATGGGCGGGCGTGGCAGTTCACTCTCGAGCCTGAAATATTCCACGTAAATTGAGTCGACGGAGGGATCCCGGTATCGTACATTAAACTCCTCTCCGGGCATAAAAAAACGCATGAATTTGGGATAACCGGAGAACCTTGAAACCACTTTAAAGTTCTGGGCTCCGTAACGATTGGTCTTGTCCACGTAAAGGTATTCAAGGCCAATGCTGCCCCGGTTGAGGTCCCTGGTCTGAAGCCTCAACAGGTACCGCCCGCCTTCCCGCATGGGGATGGTCAGGGAGGCAAAGAAAGCAGGCCGGTGCTCATCCTGGACCAGGAGCTTATAAACCACGGAGGCGGAATCCACAACCACCCCATTCGTGCTTGGATCATCAAGTTGGATCAGCTGGTAGTTCAGAGCCAGCAAAGCCCTGTATTCAGCATCCTCATTTGTTTCGGTGAATTTCATCTCGGCCGGATAGGCCCTGATGTATAGCACTGAAAAATTATTGGTTTCGTGGTAGATGGTGAAATCGGGATGAAGGGAAAGCTGGCTGGGATTGTAGACCGAAGCAAGGTAACCGGGAGAATCCGCCTTGGATGCCGGTTCGGTGGTAGCGCATCCTCCCATGAAGGCAACCAGCAACCAGCCTGTCATGAACTTTATTCCGCGCCTTCCCATGCTCCTAAAATTAACTATTTTTTCCAGAAACTTTTTCAAGCATGATGGTCTGTTTTTCCCAGGATGCCAGCGCTTCATCATGCCTTTTCTTAAGCTGCTCGTAATCCTCGTATACCTTCATGCCCGTAAAATTGTCAGGATTCATCAACATCTTATCCATTTCAGCAAGCTCCTGTTCAATTTTTTCAATTTCGTGTTCCAGCGCCCTGACCCGGTTGGAGATCTTCCGGATCTTCTTCTCAAAGGCCTTTTTCTCTTCGTAATTCAACTTGTTGGAACGCCTCTCGGGATCCTGTGAGGCCTGCACCTCCTCCTTTTTTGCCCCGGGCACATCTGCCCGCCGGGATATCTGCCCTCCAGCTGCCTCTGCGGGTTGACTCTTTCTTTCAACCTCCTTCAGCGAGGAGAGCTTCCTTCGCTGAAGAAAGTCAAAAATGCCTCCCAGGTGTTCCTTCACCTTCTGATGCCTGAATTCAAATACTTTTTCCACCAGGCCGTCCAGGAATTCCCTGTCATGGGATACTACAATAAGTGTACCATCAAAGGACATCAGGGCGTTCTTAAGGATATCCTTGGACCGCATATCCAGGTGGTTGGTGGGCTCATCCAGGATTAGCACGTTAAAAGGCTGGAGCAGCATCATGGCCATGGCAAGCCGTGAACGTTCACCGCCGGAGAGCACCCTCACTTTCTTTTCCGCATCCTCGCCCTTAAAAAGAAAAGCTCCCAGGATATCCCGGATCCTTGTCCGAATATCCCCCACGGCAATCCGGTCGACCGTTTCAAGGACTGTCAGGTTTCCATCCATGATCTCATCCTGGTTCTGAGCAAAGTATCCAAGCTCCACATTATGGCCCATTTTCAACTTCCCTGTAAAATCCAGCTCACCCACCAGGATCCTTGAAAGGGTGGTTTTTCCTTCACCGTTCCTTCCCACGAATGCCACTTTCTCACCCCTCTCGATGACCATGTTCACCCCGCGAAGCACATGGTGTTCACCGAAGCTTTTGCCCAGGTCTAATGCTTCCACGACGATGGTTCCTGATCTCCTGGAAGGAGGGAATTTCAGGTTCATCACCTGGTCATCCTCCTTTTCCACCTCGATGCGGTCCAGTTTATCCAGCTGTTTGATCCTGGACTGCACCTGTACCGCTTTGGTGGCTTTGTACCTGAACCTGTTGATGAACTGCTCGGTATCCTGGATCAGTTTCTGCTGGTTTTCGTAGGCTGCATTCTGGACTGTGATCCGCTCCTGTTTCAACGTGACATAACGGGAATAGGAGACCCTGTAATCATAGAGCTTGCCCAGCGAGAGCTCCACGGTCCGGTTGGTCACCCTGTCAAGAAACACCCTGTCGTGGGATATGATCAGGATCCCTCCCGGGTATCCGGCCAGAAATCCTTCCAGCCACTGGATCGATTCTATATCCAGGTGATTGGTGGGCTCATCCAGCAGGATGTAATCGGGCCTCCGCAACAGGATCTTTGCCAGCTCCACCCTCATTCTCCACCCACCGCTGAACTCATGCACCGGCCGCTCCATATCTTTTTTCTCAAATCCCAGTCCCTGCAGTGTTTGTTCCACCTCGGCATGGATTGAATGCCCCCCTTCCAGTTCAAACCGCTCATTCAGGTTGGACAGCTCCTGGATCAGTGCAAGATAAGCCGCAGAATCATAATCGGTCCTCTCCCCCAGCTCATGGGTGATGGCATCGATCCTCTTCTTCAGTGCGATTACATGTGAGAAGGCATCCAGGGTTTCCCTGTAGAGCGTTTTACCTTTCTGGTGCTTCATTTGCTGCGGAAGGTACCCCACGGTCTTATCTGCACTTTTCACCACCCTGCCCTCATCCGGCTCCTGGAGTCCTGCGATCAGGTTGAGGATGGTGGTCTTCCCGGCACCGTTTCGCCCCACCAACCCGATGCGGTCCCCGGGATTAACCTGGAAGGTAATCTGATCAAACAGCACAAATGCGCCAAATCTTATGGAAACACCATCAATTGAGATCATACGGTCCCTCTTTCAACTTTTAATTATCTGTCACAACCTTTTCCCAGGGGGCAAAAATAGAACAAATCAGCGAGTCAGTTGTATAATTAGCCAGTACAAACTCCAATTTGAATCGTAAAATGAAAGGTATGGTTACAGGAATTATTATCGGATTGCTTGCGGGCGTCCTGATTGCACTGCTGGTGGTTTACCTTGCGGTCCCCTCCCTCATGTTTAAGGAAAACAAGATCCAGGCTGACTTCGACACCACTGTGGCTAGTGTGGAGGAAGCCGTGATCGCAAAGGGTTGGAAGGTTCCCTACGTGCATGACCTGCAGGCCACCCTGAAGAAATTCGGGAAGGATGTCAGGAGTGTAAAAGTTTTCGAGATCTGCCATCCCGATCACTCCTATGAGATCCTGAGCAGGAATGAAGAGAGGATCGTATCAAACCTGATGCCCTGCAGGATCGCTGTCTATGAAAAGATGGATGGTTCGGTATGGATCTCCCGCATGAACTCAGGAGTGGTGGCCCGTCCAATGTCAAAAGTGGTCCGCACCACCATGTCCTCCGCTGCAAAGGATGTGGAAGAGATCATTGCAGAAGTGGTCAAGGAATGATACTTTTGCGCAACTTAATATAAAGTTGTGGGAAGGAAAAAAAACCTGCCCCTCCTGGAGGGGGTGACCATCGAGAATATTGGGGCAGAGGGGAGATCCCTTGCCCGGGTCGAGCACATGGTGGTGTTCGTCAAAGGGGCTCTTCCGGGGGATGTGGCCGACCTCCAGGTATTCAGGAAAAAAGGCCGGTATATGGAGGCCCGGGTGGTGAAGTTCCACAGCTATTCAAAGGAACGAACCGAGCCCTTCTGTGAACACTTCGGTGTCTGCGGTGGATGCAAATGGCAGGACCTTCCCTATGAACGCCAGCTCTTTTATAAACAGCAGCAGGTGGTGGATGCCTTCCGGCACATCGCCGGCATCGAAATCCCTGAAGCTCAGCCCATCCTGGCTTCCGACCCGGTAACCCGGTACCGCAACAAACTGGAATACACCTTCTCCAACCACCGCTGGTTGCTGGAGCACGAAGCAACTGATAAACTTCCGCTGGAGCACACCAATGCAGTGGGGCTCCATGTCCCCGGAAGATTCGACAAAGTGGTGGATCTCCAGCGGTGCCACCTGCAGGATGAGCCCACCAACCTGATTCGGAATCACCTTAGGGAAAAGGCGCTGGCCATGGGCCTCTCCTTTTATGACCACCGCACCAACGAAGGGCTTCTTCGAAACCTGATTATCAGGAACACCACCCTTGGCGAAGTGATGGTGATCCTTTCGGTGCAATTCGATGTGCCGGAAATATACCTGCTCCTTGAATCCCTCAAGGAGAATTTCCCGGATCTCACCAGCCTCATGTACACCATCAATCCAAAAAAGAACGAAACCCTCTACGACCAGGAGATCATCACCTATGCCGGAAGGGATCATATATTTGAGAAACTGGAGGAGCTGACCTTTAAGATCGGTCCAAAGTCCTTCTTTCAGACCAACTCCTTCCAGGCACTGAGGCTCTATCAGAAAACCCGTGAGTTTGCAGCACTCAAGGGTGACGAAGTGGTGTATGACCTCTATACCGGGACCGGAACCATTGCCAATTTCATGGCACCCCATGCGGGCCTTGTGGTGGGCATTGAATCGGTTCCCGAATCCATCGAGGACGCTAAGGTCAACTCCGAAATCAATAAGATCGGGAATACCCGCTTCTTTGCCGGCGACATGAAAGAGATTTTCACCGACTCATTCATCAGGGAAAACGGCAAACCCGGTGTGATCATTACCGATCCTCCACGGGCCGGGATGCACGAACGGGTGGTAGAGCAGATCCTGAGGATAGCCCCTGAACGGATCGTATATGTTTCATGCAATCCGGCCACCCAGGCAAGGGACGTGGAATTACTGGGAAGATCCTATGAGGTGCGGAAGATCCAGCCGGTGGACATGTTCCCCCACACGCACCATGTGGAGAACATTGCCTTGCTGGAGCTCAAATCTTAGCCATGGTGGAGGCCGTCAACTTTTCACCGGAAGATCTTCATGGGGCCAGGCCTTTCTGAAATCGATCCAGTAATCCTTGATGGTCCCCTTGATATCCTTTCTCAAAACCAGAAGCCCAAAGAGGTTGGGGATGGTCATGATGGCAATGGTGATGTAGGAAAGGTTCCAAACAATGGTGGTGTCGGTGAAGGATGCCACAAAAAAACCTGCTACATAGATGATCCTGTATACGATCACGTACTTTGTACCCACCAGGTATGTAACCGCCCTGTCACCGTAATAGGACCATGAAATTGCCGTGGAGAATGCAAAGAGCAGCAGGCCGATGGAGACGATGTATTTGCCCCGGTCACCGATGATGCTTCTTGTAAATGCTTCAGTGGTCAGGGCCGCACTGTGGATCAGGGAGTGCCCGGTGAAATAGATCTCCCCCTGGTCGCTTGAGGCATCACTGAACTGAACCACTCCATCCTTGACCAGGAGCGGACCTGTATACATCGTATTGCCCTGCGTCACCTTTACATTTTCCGCAAAGGATTCCGCATGGATCAGGGTGACATTCTCTGTTAATACCTCACCATTCCCAACCTCAAGGGTCCCTGAAAACAGTGCCAGGGAAGTATCGTTGCTGAAAGCCCTTGCCATCAACGTCCGGTCCATTTCGATGCTTTCAGAGTAGGCTCCATCCAGGATGGTCAGGTCAGCCTGCTCAAAACGGTTCTCAATCTTCTCGTTCCAAACCCCCGATGACAGCAACACAAGTCCTGTAATGGTGCAGATAATGATGGTGTCGATGAATGGTTCAAGGATGGCCACCATTCCTTCGGATACAGGTTCGTGTGCCTTGGCCGCACTATGGGCAATGGGTGCCGATCCCTGTCCGGCTTCATTGGAAAAGAGCCCCCTGTTCACCCCCTTGTTAAATGTGAATGCAAATCCTGCTCCCAGGAATCCGCCTATGGCTGCTGACCCTGTAAAGGCATCCGTGAATATGGAACCCAGGGATGGAATGATATTCTGGTAGTTGGAGGCGATCACCAGCAAAGCTCCCACAATGTATATGAATGCCATAACCGGAACCAGGGTGGAAGTGACTTTCGCAATCCGCTTGATCCCGCCTATAATGACAAGGCCCAGGAGGACAGCAAGGATCCCTCCGGTGAGGGCATGGTTGATCCCGAAGGAGGTGAACATTGAATCTGAGATGCTGTTGATCTGGGGAAGGCTCCCGGTCCCAAAGGAGGAGAGGATGGTGGCAAATGCAAAGAATCCTCCAATTACGGCTCCGGTTCTGATGATCTTTCCGCTCCGGGTGGTGATGTTCATCCTCTTTTTCATGTAGTACATGGGTCCCCCGGAAACGGAACCATCAGGCAGAATATCCCTGTATTTATGGGAGATGGTTACTTCCACAAACTTGGTGCACATGCCCAGGAGTGCCGTGACCAGCATCCAGAAGAGGGCCGCCGGGCCTCCCAGGTGGATGGCCAGTGCCACACCCGCAATATTCCCGGTACCCACGGTCCCGCTGAGGGCTGTGGTGAGGGCCTGAAAGTGTGAGGTGTCCCCCACATCCCCTGCCAGGTCATATTTGCCCTTGACGATCCGGATTGCATGCCTGAAATACCTGACCTGGGGCAACCCCAGGTAAAGGGTGAAGAACACGCCGGTACCCAGTAAGAAGTAGACGAACCATTGATGACCGCCCAGGTAGTCATTCAGGAACAGGAGAAATTCATTGACTTTTTGCATGCGAGAAGTGTTAGGACAATGACAGTTTCAAAGTCCGTAAAAGTAGCAATATTTTGAAAAGAGGGAAATCCCTGGCCGCCGCATCGCATTCCGACGCAGCTTCCCCTGTTGAAAATCAATTGACCCTGGTCCGGTCAATCCGCTTGCCTGTCGTACACCCACGTCTCGGGTGGCCCGTCGCCCATGGGACCACCCTCCATGGCATTCTCGATCACAAGGTTATCGCCGTCAAGCTTGTACCTGGCCTTGATGAGCAACTCCCCCCCGTCCATCATCTCAAGGGTGGTTTCCAAATTCAATGTTTTTCCATCCTTCTCCCAGGATGCGACAGAGATAATCTCCGCTCCCTGGAATCCTTCATTCTTACTCTCTTTCCCATCGAGGGTGTAGGCGCTTTGCCGGGTGAATTCTTCTCCCTGGAACTCGCTTACCCTTTCGATGCTCATAGAGTTCTCCTCCTGCACTATGGTGATCCGCAATGGGGCGAATGAATACTCTCCATTGAATTTGCTCCTTGAATCATTCAGCTTCCAGCTTCCTGATAAATCGGAAGGTTGCGCAGAACCCGCAATGAACAGAAAGGTTGCGGCAAGCATTAAAAATGCCCTGGGGACGTAATGTCTGGTTTTAATTTCCATGAAGTGAATTTTAGGTGATCAATAAAATTCTATTAAATAATCATTTGATTTTTCATGGTCAGCGGCTGTCGCTATGAAAGAGTACCTCAAAGCATGAGGCTGGCAGCCCGGCGGTGTTGAACAGGTTCGGGCTTGAATCATTGCGATATGCAAAACGGACCCCCTTGACATTCCCGGCTGGAAGGGCCACCTCGACTGCCCGGCCGTGGATGGTCGCAGCGGCGGCGGTCCATGCTCCATTCTCATCCAGGATCTCAAACTCCCTTAATTCCCCATCCCTGGCGATGAGCCCCTCATCTGCATGATCAAATTGAAGGATCGCCCTCCCTCCTTCCACGGCGAAGCTCTTGATGAGGGGGCCTGAAAATGGCACCTCTTCCATCCCGTAGTCATGGTGGAGGGCCCAGCCGGCAAGCCTCTTCCCGGCGTCCTGTTTGTTCCCCGGGTGGATATTTTTCAGATTGCCTATATCGGACAACACGACCATGCCGGTATGTGATGTCATTTGGAGGGCCAGTCTCTGTTGATCCCTCAGAATGGCCCCATTGACATTGTCTGTGCCATACCCGGCCCAGGGGGCTATCTGCGCATAATAGAACGAGAAGTCAATTCCCCAGGCAGCCCTCCAGGCATCGATGAGGGTTCCCAGGGCCCTTGCATAAGATCCGGGAAAATCCACATTTGCCTCACCCTGGTACCAGAGGGCTCCTTTGACGCAGAACGGGATCAGGGGATGGATCATGGCATTGTATGCCCTTGCCGGCTCCACAGGTCCCCAGGGTACCGGTTTGAGCAGCTTCGCACCTTCATCCAGCACCCTGTCGCCCGTGATCCTCGATTCGGGCATCCAGATTTCGATGGGAGTGCCTCCCCAGGATGAGTTGATCAGTCCCACCGGTATTTTGAGTTCCCGGTGAAGTTCCCTTCCAAAAAAATACATGAGTGCACTGAACCCTGACATGGATTCGGGAGTACATTTTACCCAGGATCCCTGAAGTTGCTGCTGGGGCGTTGCTGCAGTGCTGATGCTGACTGTAAAAAACCTGATCTCAGGGTAATCGGCTGCTGCGATCTCCTCATCCCGGGAGTCGATGCCCATGGAAGCCGACCACTCCATATTGGACTGTCCGCTCCCCAGCCACACCTCTCCTACCAGGATATCCTTTATTTCCAAAGTGTTGTATCCTTTGACCAGCAACCCGTATGGTCCTCCTGCAGAAGGGGTCTTAAGGTCAAGGCTCCATGTGGATTGGCTGTTTACTTTTACCGAATACTCCTGGTCATGGTCCCAGCCGGGAATGATGCGGACGACCTCACCGGGTTTAGCCCATCCCCAGATGGTCACACTGGTGTTTTGCTGGAGTACCATATGATCGCTGAATATGGCAGGCAGTGTCACATTAGCCCTTGAATGGAGGGTTACCAAAAGGCCAAGGGCAAAAATCAATATCTTGCGCATAGAAATAAGTGCTTATAAATGATCATCAATTAGTTGTCATTCTGGATCTCCAGTTCGCCATGCATCGCCTTCTTGAAAAACTCTCCCCCTTCAGTGAGTTCATAGGTCTCCCAGGATTTGAGCATGCGAGGGCCCCATTCGGGATCATATACCCAGCAAATCCATCCGATCCCCTTCGATTCCAGGTAATCGATGATCTTATAACCGTAATGATCCTCTGTCATGGTGCT
Organism: Bacteroidota bacterium; assembly: GCA_024640885.1. Lineage (GTDB taxonomy): Bacteria > Bacteroidota > Bacteroidia > Bacteroidales. Next base: position 12,809 of record JAHEEC010000044.1, read on the forward strand.
GCCGGGACGGATCCCAAGACCGAATTCGGTGACCATTACAGGGTATTTTTCGGCGGCGAAACCGAATGCTTCCTCCCATTTTGGCTCCCAGGGTGGCTTGCGTTTGTGTTCATAGGGGTGCGAAACGTATCCGATCCCCTCCGCTTCAATGGGATCAGTCCGGATGGGTGTAAGATCGTAAGCCCAATCTAACCCCGCTACCAGGGGTATGGTTTCAGGATCATAGGAGCGGATCAGTTTGATTATATTCTCATTGATCTTTTTCCACTCCGGCCAGGTCATGGATCCCAACTGTCCCCTGTAAATGGTGGGTTCATTGAAGAGATCATAAAACGCCACTGTGTGGTTCCCCTTGAAATGATTGGAAATGCTCCTCCAGAATTCATAGGTCTCCTGCCTGGAGGTATTGTACATGGGATCCTGGAAAAGTTCCATCTGCAGGTTTCCGATGGAGTGCCAGTCGATGACCACATACATCCCCAGGTCCGTGCACCATTCCACCGCCTGGTCCAGCAATTCAAGATACTTTTCTGGGGTCCGCTCCCGCCAGGCCACGGGGTGGACGGGGATCCGGACAACCATTGCCCCGGTCTCCTTCACCTTTTCAAAATGAGACTTGTTCCAGTGTCCCTGGCCTTCAATTTTATCCGGATCGGAGATGGCCAGTCCCCTGAACAGCAACGGGTTTCCTTCCGGATCCACAAACCTGTTTCCCTCCACACTGACCAGGGGAAGCGTCTTGGCTTTTGGATTTTCAACGGGCCTTCTCCATGGCCCATTCTGGTACCATGGCCTTGATTCCTGTGCACAAAGGGCGGGAAGGCTGAACACTGCCAGGAAGAATGCGATTTTACGATACCTGCGGTTTTTCATGGGCGGATGGAATTATAGGGGATTGATCATTCAATCACTTTTGTTAGTATAATGGCTGGGGCCTGCCCTCATTGATGAGGGTTCCGATGAGATCCGACACCTGTTCCTGATTGAAGGGTTCCGGAAGGTATTCATCAAACCCCTCGGCAATGAACCTGTCCCGGTCCCCCGCAAATGCGTGGGCCGAAAGGGCCACCACAATGATGCCACGGTACCGCTCCTTTACCAACCTCAAAGTATCCACACCACTCAGAACCGGCAGATGAACATTTATGAAAATCAAATCGGGCAAAGGTGATTGTTCCAGCAATCTCAGGGCCTCATACCCCGAATCAGCGGTGGTTACCTGGTGTCCTGGCGCTGGCAAAATCCCTTTGAATAAGGAAAGGGTGTCCTGGTCGTCATCCACCACCATCACAGCGACCGGACCAGGCTCGATCCGCTTCTTTGGTTCACCAGGTTCCATGTGGGTTGCTGATTTCACTCTCCTGGCAGGGATCAGGGGGAATTCCGCCTGGAAGAGCGAACCTTTTCCCTGCCCCGATTCCACCCATATCCTCCCTCCCATAAGTTCCACCAGGTTCTTGCATATGGCAAGTCCAAGCCCAGTCCCCCCGAATTTACGGGTATTTGACCCGTCCACCTGCCTGAACTGTTCAAAGATGACCTGAAAATCTTTTGGAGAGATCCCAATTCCCGTGTCCTGCACATACAGCCTGACCACTTCACCTTCACGGTCAATGTGGCATCCAATCTGTACGGATCCCTTTTCTGTAAATTTGAGGGCATTGTTGACCAGGTTCTTCATGACCTGGGTGACCCGCACCAGGTCGGTTTCGATCATGCAATCCTCCTCATTTACCCGTGCAATAATCTCCACACCCTTAATTCCAAGCCGTTCAATCTCAGAATTGGCATAGAGCTTCAACTCCCTTACAAGTCCTGAAAGGCTCACTTTCCCGTATACGATGGGAAGCTGGCCGCTTTCGATCCTGGCAAGGTCAATGATATCGGAAATGAGCGTCAGCAGCAACTCGGAATTCCTGACGATCCGGGATACATAAGTTTCCCTGGCTTCCTCGGTCAGCCCGGGGTTCACCAGCAGGTTGGAGAACCCTACGATGGAGTTCATGGGGGTTCTGATCTCATGGGACATGTTGGCCAGAAATGCCGATTTCAACCGGTCACTCTCCTCCGCCCGCAGCTTGGCCCTCTCAAGCTCCTCCATGGCCCTCTTTCTTTCCGTCACGTCCCGGTTAATGTTCAGAACGAGGTCCTTTCCGCCATATTCACCGGGAATCAGCACATTCTTCGAGGACATATGGAGGTAGTGCCCCTTTTTATGCTTCACACGACAGTCCACCGTGAGTATCCCATCCTTGAACATATTGAATTCCAGGGATTTCATACGGTCCAGGTCATCCGGATGAACCAGGGAAGTTATGTCCATGGAGAGGAACTCTTCACGGGTGTATCCGATGGTTTTGTAGAAGGCCGAATTGATCAGGATAATCTCGAGATCCACTGTGAACAGCCCGATGGGATCATCGGCCGATTCGAAAAGTGTCCGGTACAGTTTTTCACTTTCATGCAGGGCAGCCTCGGTCTCCTTTTGTGGTGTTTTATCCTTGGCGATGGCTATGACCAGGTTTTCTCCGGTCAGGGTAAATGCATGTGCAGATACATCAAGCCACAGGAACCCCTTTTCACCTGCATTGATCCTCTGCTCTACCCGGCCAAAACCTTTCTCAACCACCTGCTGAATCAGGATCCCGTTTTCTCCAATCACGTGATCCTTTATAAGATCTTCCGGCAATGGTTTCGTCACCTCCCCGTAGCCCCTCTCAAGGAGCTCAAAGGCTGCCTTGTTCGCATCCAGCAACTTTCCTGCCTTCCCCTCCAAAAGCTCCAGGATGAAAATGGGATCGTCGGCATTTCTGAAAATGTATTCGAATTTCTCCTTCTCCTCCACCATTGACAGCAGGTACTTAAATTGCCCTGAAATTTCAATGGAAATACCCCCGGTCAAAAGGGGCGATCCACCCTGGTCACGAATAATCACGTTACCCCGGTTGTAATACCATTGCCATTCTCCCTTTGGATCCTTTACGCGGTATTCAATCTCATATAGCGAAATCTCACCACTTATCAATTGGGCGATCCGCTCACTATTCATCCTGATGTCATCCGGGTGCACATTCCTGTAGAGCGATTCGATTGAGCTGTCAAATGAGTCCGGATCATGACCCAGGATCCTGATCAAAGCGGGGCTCAGGGTAATTTTACTTTCCTTGTGGTGCCAGTACCACCAGTAAAGTCCAATATTCTCTGATGCCGACAGAAACTCCGGCGATGGAGAAATCAGTTCCCTGGGTATTGATTTCCGTTTGTCGGTCATAGATGCTTCAGGAGATCAGCCATATCCTAAAGATAGCATAATCTGGATAAAAAAAACGGGCCCAATATCACCCTGAAGTGAACTTTCTTCCTCCTGTTTCTGTTTCCTGATAAATGAATCCATGGAAAAAGCCCTCACTTTTCTCAGATCCCTCGCCCAGAACAACAACAGGGAATGGTTTAACGAAAACAAAAAGAGTTACCAGGAATCCCTTGAAGTATTTGTGGGTTTTGCCTCGAGGATGTTGACCGGTATTTCACGATTTGATCCATCACTGGGAGACCTGGTCCCCAGAGATACCATTTTTCGCATTTACAAGGATGTGAGGTTCTCCAGGGATAAATCACCCTACAAAACCCATTTTGGTTGCTGGATGGCCAGGGGCGGAAGAAAGTCAACCGATGCAGGATACTATTTCCACCTGGAACCGGGTGGTTCCTTCATGGCAGCAGGCGTTCACAGTCCCCCCAGGGAGCAGCTGAACCTGATCCGCCAGGAGATTGTATTCAACCCGGGAGCTTATCTTGAAGTGATGAATGATCCGGCAATCACGGGCAGATTTGAAAGGGCAGGCCGGGATGATATGCTGAAGAAAGGCCCCCTGGGCTTTCCAAAAGATTTTGAGTACATGGAGGAGCTCAAATACAAACATTATATTTTTTCAAGAAATTATAAGGACCAGGAGATCCCCGGGAAGGATTTTCACCAGGGGGTGGTGGCAGATTTCGAAGTACTTTTCCCCCTGGTCAGCTATCTGAACCTTGCCATGTCATTTACGGGAAATGAATGATTCCGGTAAAAATCCCTTATGTGACTAATGTTACAGTGTAGTTGTAAGGATGACCGTAAATTTGTGTCAAAATAAAAACCAAAATAAAGAACCATGAAATTAGAACATTTAACCCTTGAAACTTTCAAGCAGAAAATATTTAACTTCGAGGCAAGCAAAGAGTGGAAATTTGAAGGAACAACTCCTGCCATAATCGATTTTTATGCCGACTGGTGCGGGCCTTGCAAAGTGGTAGCCCCGATCCTTGAAGAACTGAAAGAAGAGTATGGGGACAAACTCGATATTTTTAAAGTCAATACAGAAGAGCAACGTGAGCTTTCATCGGTATTCGGGATCCAGAGCATTCCCTCCCTGCTTTTTATTCCCAGGGACGGACAGCCCCAGATGGCCATGGGTGCACTTCCTAAAGAGACCTTCAAACAGGCCATTTCCGAGGTCCTGAGCGTAGAAGTTTAACAAAAAAAAGAAAAAACATGAAGCATTTAGCAATAGGTATCGCCGCAGTGGCATTTCTCTCCATTTCCTGCAGCAATGGTTCCGCCAGTTCGCTGGAGAATGCAGAGGAGGGGAATCTGCCCCATCAGGCCACCGCAATTCAAACAAAAGATGAGATCCAGACTGTGGAGTCCGGTAAACCGGTGCATCTTACCAAGCAGGATTTCCTTGAAAAGGTGATGAATTACGAAAAGAACCAGACCGAGTGGGTGTATGAAGGGGAACTGCCTGCCCTTATTGACTTCTATGCTGACTGGTGCGGGCCGTGCAAGATTGCGGCACCCATCCTGGAGGAACTTGCCAAGGAGTACGAGGGCAGGATCCAAATTTATAAAGTAGACACCGAGAAGGAAAGAGAACTGGCGGGTGTTTTCGGGATCCAGAGTATTCCTGCATTCCTTTTTGTTCCCAAGGACGGGCGACCCACCATGAGCAGCGGGATTGCCCAGACCAACGAGCAGACCAAGCAGATGTTCAAACAGATGATCGACGAAATATTGCTGGGCCAGAAACCCAAAGCCCAGAGCTAACAACCGGATTTAGCCACACCCTGGACTGACCATGAGGAGGCCGCCCCACAAGGGCTGCCTCTTTTTGTTTTCGCCTGGCGCCAGCTCCCTGGATTTATGCAAAAAAAGAAACCGTCCCTTTTCAATCCGGGACGGCTTCAACTTTATAACTTTATTACCCTCTGAGTTACCATGCAAACCCCAATCCGATCCCCAGGTAGGAAAGGGTGGGTGCGCTGGAAGTCTTAAAGCCATGCATGTATCTCACCTTGGCAGTAAGATAGGAATTGCCCATGGGAAAAACAATTCCCGCTTCCGGGCTCACTGCAAATTGCCAGAAATTTCCTTCAAAGGCCCATAATCCGATCTCACGCCTTGTTTGCTGCCAGACGGTACCCACACCAGCTGTAAAATAGGTCTCAAACTCACTGGCGGGCTGGTACCATGAAAACCTGGCCAGCAGGGGGATGTTGTTGATGTACCTGACCTGGGTGCCGTGGATCATTACTTTATCGCGTTCATAATAGCTATCGGATTCCTTCTCCAGGAATACATTCCAGGAGGTCCCTATTCCTACGGCCATATTGTCATTGACAAAACGGTCAAAATCAAGTGCCACGCCACGCCAGCTCACCTGGTTGGCATACTCCTTGGTAGCAGAAAATGGGATTCCCACATCATAGGTCATCTTCCAGATCACATCCTGGCCACTCAATGAGAGTGCGGAAATAAATATGCTGATAATAAATGCTGCTTTTCTCATGATGATTTTGGTTTACTTCTGAAGATATGTGGATTGTTCAAACATCTGGTTGATCTGTTTCTCCAGCCTCGACTGGGTATTGTTGCTTTTGACCAGCAGTCCGTCTGCGAGCCCTGTCCATACAAACCCAAGCGTCCTGTCTTCGGGATCAAATTTTTCCGAATCGGCCATCTCGATCATCAGGGTCCCGGTGGTATAGGAAGTGACATAGCCCGGGTACCAGGGATAAGAGGGATACCACGGGTATCCCCATCCCGGATAATAATAGCTCTGAGAGTCCACACTGTAAGGGTACCACCAGCCCCAACCGGGGTACCAGCCCCAGTATCCCCAGTAGTAGTATGAAAAATTTTCATTGGAGAGGGCCTCACAGAAGAGGATCAGGTCAGGGCGCGTCAGTGAATCGGGATTCTCAATCTCGGTGTATCCAAGATCCCTCATGTTCTGCCTCACCAGGTCCACAATGAACTCATCGTGGTCCCTGCCAAGGTTTGGATCATCCTTTCCATCCTCGGTCATGTGGATGATGGTATCAATCACTGTGAAAGTGGTATAGGAACCGAAATCAGCAGCCTCATCATACAACGTGGCCGCCACATCATATTCCTCCACATAGTCTATCTTATCCGGGTAACAACCCGTGGCCAGGGCCAGGGCCAGCACCCCGATCAAAAACAATTGTTTTATCTGCCTTTTCATAATCATTCAATTTTTTTTTGTTTTCTTTTAACGATTCAACATCCAGATTGTTCAATAATCAAAGGTATTCAAAAAAATAGTATTGATATTTATCTTTCAACCTGATTAAAATAGACGATTCCATGAACAAATACATTGGTGCACATGTGAGTGCTTCAGGAGGTGTGGAGAATGCACCGCTGAATGCAAAAGCCATCGGGGCCACGGCATTCGCCCTGTTTACAAAGAACCAGCGGCAATGGGTGGCCAAACCATTTACAAGTGAAAATATCCTGGAGTTCAGGAAGAACTGTGAGGCTTCGGGTTATGAGCCTTTCCAGATCCTGCCCCACGACAGCTACCTCATCAACCTCGGCAACCCGGACCGTGATGCCCTTGAAAAATCCAGGGCCGCTTTCCTGGATGAGATGCAGCGATGTGAGCAACTGGGACTTGACCGGCTCAATTTCCATCCCGGGGGTCATATGAACAAGACCGGGGAGGAGGAGTCCATGCAGCTCATCGCGGCCTCCATCAACCTTGCGCTGAAAGCGACAAAAGGGGTCATTGCGGTGATCGAGAATACGGCGGGACAGGGCTCCAACCTGGGTCACACCTTCGAACAGATCGCCTACATCATCGACCGGGTGGAGGACCAGTCAAGGGTTGGAGTCTGCATCGATACCTGTCATGCCTTTACGGCAGGTTACGACCTGAAGAGCAAAAAGGGATTTGAGGATACTTTCAATCAATTTGAGACGATCGTCGGTTTCAAATACCTCAAGGGAATGCACCTCAACGATTCCAAAAAAGAGCATGGATCCAGGGTGGACAGGCATGACAACCTTGGGAAAGGATTCATTGGATTGGAACCCTTCCAATGGATCATGGCTGATGAGCGCTTCAACGGGATCCCCCTGGTCCTGGAGACCCCCGATGACAGCCTCTGGGAGAAGGAGATCAAACTTCTGAAAAGTTTCTCCTCCTGATCCCTCCGGATTCGCCCAATAAAAAATACCTTTATTGGTGCAAATAGATTTACCATGCGACACCTCAGATCACACACCAAGGTCATAGCCACCATGGGTCCTGCCACCCGGAAAAGGGAGATCCTCGAGCAAATGTTCCACGAGGGGGTGGATGTGTGCAGGATCAACTTCTCACACGGGTCACACCAGGAGCATCTGCAGGTCATTAAAATGGTCCGGGAGCTGAATGATGAGCTGAAATCAAATGTAGCCATCCTTGCCGACCTGCAGGGCCCGAAGCTGCGGGTGGGTGAGATGAAGGACGGGAGCGTGGAGCTGCTGGATGGCCAGGAATTCTCCTTTGTCACCACACCCTGTGTGGGAGACTGCGAGAAGGCCTATATGAGCTATGAAAGCATGCCTGCAGATGTCACCCCGGGAGAGCAAATCCTGGTGGATGACGGTAAACTGATCTTCCAGGTGATCGATACCAACGGAAAAGACCGGGTGACGTGCAGGGTGGTGGCGGGAGGCCAGTTGTCCAACCGCAAGGGGGTCAACCTCCCCCACACCAGGGTTTCCCTTCCCAGCCTTACAGAAAAGGATATCGAGGATGCTAAGTTTGCGCTGGACCATGGAGTGGATTGGATCGCCCTCTCCTTTGTCAGGCAGGTAAAGGACCTGCTGGACCTCAGGGAGCTGGTGAAAGCGCATCGGCACCACGCCCATATCATTGCGAAAATTGAGAAGCCCGAGGCACTGGAAGAGATCGACCAGATCATTGATGCCACAGACGGGATCATGGTGGCAAGGGGCGACCTGGGCGTGGAGGTGGAGTTCCACAAGGTCCCCCTGATCCAGAAACACATTATCAAGAAATGTACCGAGAAATCAAAACCGGTGATCGTGGCCACCCAGATGATGGAGAGCATGATCACCAGCCCGACTCCCACCCGGGCAGAAGCCAATGACGTGGCCAATGCAGTACTGGACGGGGCCGACACGGTGATGCTGAGTGGTGAAACCTCGGTAGGGAAATACCCTGTTCAGACCATCAGGAACATGCAACTGATCATAGACTCCACCGAGACCGAGGAATTTCTTTTTTACAAGATGCATCCGCCGCGGATCGAGAGCAGGACCTTTCTGGCCGATTCCATCTGCTACAATGCAGTGAGACTGGCCGAACAGGTCAATGCCTCCGCCATCATCACCCTCACACACTCGGGTTATACCGCTGTAAAGATCAGTTCGCACAGGCCCAGGGCCTCCATATTCACTTTCACCCTGAACCAGGATCTCATCAGGGACCTCTCCCTGGTCTGGGGGGTCAGGGCCTTCTATTTTGCCGAGTGCTACAACATCAATGACTATATCGAATATACGGAGGAGTTCCTGGTGAATATGAAGCTCCTGAAAAAAGGGGATCTCGTGGTCCACATAGGAAGCATACCCATCACTGAGAGAGGAAAGACCAATATGATGAAGCTCACCCGCGTATCCTGAAAATGGTTGGATAAATTGATTGATATATGGATCGGCCAGGCAGAGGAAACCTGGATGGATGCATTGCACATCCATGCGCAGGAGCTCTTTTCCGGCACTTTTCTTCCGTCTCACGATCACACCCACCACCGCAGGGTTTGGCACATCTGCAGAAACCTTCTCAGGGAGCTGGATGACATTAAAGTTCCCATGGATCAATCCCTTGTTGAAGGGATATTGATCGCCGCCTATTTCCATGACCTGGGAATGATCCGGTCCCCAAGGGAGGACCATGGAGTGCTGGGAAGGGCCGGTTGTGAGGAATACTTTTCCGGCAACGGTCTCAAGCCACCGTTCAGGTTCCGTGAGATCCTGGATGCCATAGAGCTTCACGATCTCAAAGAGAAGAAGAACCGGGAAAGGTTTCGGACCGGAAAGCCCCCCGGGATCCTGGATATATTATCTGTTGCAGACGACCTGGAAGCCCTTGGGGTAATTGGGATTTACAGGTATTCGGAAATATATCTGAAAAGGAGGATCCCTTTGAAGGAGCTGGGGGTAAGGATCCTTGGGAATGCAAGCAGCAGGTTCAAAAATATTTCAGAGGCCTGCGCGCTGCTGCCCGTGCTCATGAACGCCTGCGTAGCGCAATATGATGAACTGGTTACTTTCTTTGACTGCTATAACCAGCAACTTTTGACGGTCACCGGGGACCGGGATGTGTTTGATGGTCATGTGGGAATTGTAAACTATATTCGTTCCCTGACCACCGAAGGAGATACAGAACCCGGGGACATTGTCAGGGCGATCGGGAGAGAAAACAGAAGCGTTGTGGTCAGGGACTATTTTACATTACTGAAAAATGAACTGGACAAAGCGCGCCTCTAGATGGGCAATTGCACTCTTGATTTTGCTTGTTGCCGCAGATTCCATGGGCCAGGTTGCACTGAGGTATTCCCAGAATGAATCTGTGACCTGGCAGGAAGCCATAGAGATGTACCGCTGGCTTGATGAAACCTATGATGAAGCAAGGCTTATGGAAGCCGGCCGGACCGACGCGGGGAAACCGCTTCACCTTTTCATCATTTCAAAGGATGGGGAATTTTCACCCGATCGCATCCGCCAATCAGGCAGAAGCATCCTTTTCATCAACAACGGGATCCACCCCGGTGAACCCTGCGGTGTGGATGCGAGCCTGAAGCTGGCCGAGGGACTCCTCTCGGGCAGTGATGCCTACAGCCGGTTCCTGGACAGCACCGTATTGGTGATTGTCCCCCTGTTCAATGTGGGCGGGGCGCTCAACAGAAGCCCCTACAACCGGGCCAACCAGAACGGACCCGTCGAACAGGGATTCAGGGGCAATGCACTCAACCTGGACCTGAACCGGGATTTTATCAAACTGGATTCAAAAAACACCCGGTCGCTGGTTCAGATCCTGCAGGAGTGGGACCCGGATCTCTTCGTGGACACCCACACTTCCAACGGGGCCGATTACCCCTATACCATCACCCTGATCAACAGTCCCGGGCAAAGAATAGAACCTGCACAGTCGGTGTTCCTTCAAAATTCCATGCTGCCTGCGCTTTATGACGCCATGAAAAATACCCCCTACGAGATGAGCCCTTACGTCTGGAGCCTGGGGAGTTCGCCTGAAAACGGGATTGTGGCCTTTATGGATTATCCCAGGTACACCATGGGATACACCTCTCTATTCAATGCGATCTCCCTGACAGTGGAAACACATATGTTCAAACCTTTCGCTGACCGCGTGCTCTCCACATGGCACCTGCTCAGAGAGGTGCTGAAGTATGCCGGTATCCACGGGGCAGAGATTGCCCATGTGAAAGAAAGTGCCTGGATGGAAAAAATGGGGAGAGGCGAGTTTGTACTGCGGTGGGAGCTGGACACATCGCGGATTGACATGATCCCCTTTAAGGGCTACAGGTCGAAATCAAAGCCCAGCAAGGTCACCGGTTTTCCGCGCCAGTATTACGACAGGAATGATCCCTGGGAAGCGGAAATTCCCTATTACAGGTATTTCAAACCGGTGGTCACCGCAGAAGTACCCGGGTACTATGTCCTGCCCTCGGCCTGGACGGAGGTGGTGGAGCGCCTTCAATTGAACCGGGTCCGGATGGAACCGCTCCCGCAGGACACCGTCATGGAGCTTGAGGTGTACTACATTGGTCATTATGAAACAGTGCAACAGCCTTACAACGGGCACTATACACATTTCAACGTGGAAGTGGAAAAGAAGATCCAGAAGGTGGAGCTTCTGGCCGGCGATTTCATGATCCCGGTCAGGCAACCGGCCATAGAGTACCTTGTCCAGACCCTCGAACCCAGGGGATATGATTCATTCTTCACCTGGAATTTCTTTGACGAAGTGCTCTTCCGGAACGAATATTTCTCACCCTATATCTTTGAGGAAACCGCAGAGAAACTGCTCCGGGACGATCCCATGCTTCGACAGGAATTCGATTCCATAAGATCGGCAGATGAAAAATTCGCGGCCAATCCTTACCAGCAACTGAGATTCATTTACGAGCGCTCCCCATGGTCGGAAAAGACATTCATGAGGTATCCGGTCTACAGGATTTCCCGTTGATCGTAGATGCCCGGAAAACTCTTTGAGATTCATTCCCCTGCTCCGGGATTGCTGATATCTGCAAAATTGCCTATTTTTGAAAATCATCAATTAGATGAGCCCGGTATTTTGATGTGCATATGAAGAGATTGATTCTTTCGGGGATCCTGCTGTCCGTTTTTATTCTCCATATTGGTGCAACTTTGCACCTGGAGGATTTCCTCAATCGGAAAGAGGTCAAAGAGGTACGTGTACTGGAAAGCGAATCCAATTTTGACCGCATCCTCGAAGTGATGATCGAACAGCCTGTGGATCACCGCAATCCGGATGGCGAGACCTTCAACCAGCGGGTATATATTTCCCACATCGATCCCTCCAAGCCGGTGGTGCTGATCACCGCCGGGTACGATGCAAAATATTACTATACCTCCGAGATTACCACCCGGCTGGGATGCAACCAGGTGATGGTGGAACACAGGTTCTTCGGCAGGAGCCAGCCCCATGAAAACGACTATGCTTTCCTGGATACCTGGCAGGCAGCATCTGACCACCACCGCATCGTAGAGTTGTTCAAAGAACTTTATCCTGGAAAGTGGATCTCCACCGGGATCAGCAAAGGGGGCCAATCGGTGATCTACCATAGTTTTTACTATCCCGGGGACGTGGATGTAAGGGTTCCCTATGTGGCCCCACTGAACTTTTCCGTGGAGGATGAGCGCATCTTTTCATTTCTCGACCAGGTGAGCCAGGCCGGGGATAGGAGAAAAGTAAAGCGGTTTCAGAAAATGGCGCTTAAGCACCAGGAGCGGTACCTGCCCGCATTTCAGGAATTCTCAGATGCCAAGGGTTACACCTATGAAATTGCGGGAGGTGTGGAGAAAGCTTATGAATATTGCGTGCTGGAATATTCATTCGCATTCTGGCAATGGGGCTATGTCCCCTCCAAAGAGATCCCCGGAGCGTTTGCCAGGCCAAAGGAGGTGATCGAGCACATGAACCGGGTGGCTGGTTTCGACTATTTTGCCGACAGGTTCATTATGGAATACAGACCTTTTTTCTACCAGGCCTTCACCGAGATTGGGTATTACGGCTATGACCTGGATGAATTTAAGGGATACCTTCACCACGTGGATAACCCCATATTCACATTTGCACTGCCGGCAGATGCAAATGTCACATTCAATGCCTCTTTATCCCCTGAAGTGGAACAATACCTTTCCAGCGAGGGGGACAACTTTATATACATTTACGGTGAGTACGATACCTGGTCGGCCACCGCGGTGACCCACACCGGCACTACCAATTCGAAGATCTTTGTAAAGGAGGAAGGTTCCCACAGGACCCGGATCAATAACATGCCCGAGTCACAGAAGCAGGAGGTGTACCGGACCCTTGACCTCTTCCTGAAGTAGCTTTCCTTCAGCCATACCGCTCCATGGCCTGGTCGAACTCGTCAAGAAAATTTGCGCGGTCAAAGTACCTGCCATGTGCCGGGTATATGGTTTTCACAGGAAGGGACCTCAGGCTTCTCCAGGTGTGCAACAGTGCCGGAAGGTCCTCTGCAAAAGGGGGAAAGTGCACTTTCCCCTTCAGGCCAAAAAATGTATCCCCCGCAATCAGTTCACCCTGCTCCATCAGGACCACCATGGAACCATGGGTATGACCCGGGGTGTGGATCACCCTTCCCGGGAAACCAAACTCATCCAGCTCCGCTTCGTGCTCCACGGTGAGGTCCGCTTCCACCCCGGGAAATTTCCCCAACCGCCTGGCAACGGTCCTGCCCAGCGCCACCAGCAATTTGGCCTTCCACCTTGTGCCACCGGGGATGGGGGCAAATCCCCTTTGCAGCCGCTCCTTTTCAGATTCATGGACCATGATCCTGCACCCCGTAAGTTCCTTTAATCCCCTGGCGGAGCCTGCATGATCAGCATGTACATGGGTTAATATCAGAAGTTTAAGCATGCCCGGATCAAGCCCGTTCCTTCCCAGCACCTCCACGATCCGTTCCTCCGATCCGCTGTTCCCGGAATCCACCAGGATGGCACTTCCGGGCTTGAAAACCAGGAAGGATGAAACCATCCCCAGGGAGATCCTTTTTACCTTGTAGTCAATATTCTCCATTATTTGACGGGGAAATCCATCAGCTTCTCCCCTTCCAGGAATGCTTCAAGCCGGTCTCCGATGGCCACCGGTCCTACCCCGGCAGGTGTGCCGGTAAAAATAAGGTCACCCGTTTTCAGGGTCATGAATTGGGATACATAGGCAATGATCCTTTCAAAACTGAAGATCATCAGGGAGGTGTTCCCTTCCTGGGCCGTTTTTCCATTCAGCACCAGCCTGAAAGAGAGGTCATGGATATCGCTGAACCTGGAGACCGGTAAAAATCCGCTCACGGGAGCCGAATAATCAAATCCTTTGGCTATTTCCCATGGAAGACCCTTTTGCTTCATTTCTGACTGAAGATCACGGGCGGTAAAATCCACTCCCAGCCCTATCTCGCTGAAGTAACGGTTTGCATGTTCCTCCCTGATCCCCTTACCCAGCCTGTTGATGCGGATCACCACTTCCAGTTCGTGGTGTACATCCCTGGAGAAATCGGGGTAAAAGAAAGGGCGGTTTGAAATGACCAGTGCCGAATCGGGTTTCAGGAAGAACACAGGTTTCGAAGGAACTTCGTTGTTCAGCTCCTTTGCATGAGCAACATAGTTCCTGCCAATGCAAATGATTTTCATGATCTTATTTCTTAATTGCGCCCAGCTTGATGCTGGTCATCACCTTTTTGGTATAGAGGGGGAAATCCCCGTTCATCATCCACCCGTAATACCCTGGATCGGTTTCGAGTACCTCCAGGACAGGTTTCCCCTTGTACTTGCCAAAATTGAACACCTCCACATCCTCTTCATTGTACACGATCCTCCCCGCGAAATCCACATTGCGGTTATGGGCAGAAAACTCGGCCAGCTTCCCCACATCGTTTTCGAGGTCGGGGTACCTGTCCAGTTGTGCCTGAAGCACCTCGTAGGTCGCCATGGTATCTGCCTCTGCCGAATGTGCATCCGCCAGCTCCTTGTCCACGAAGAACTTGTAGGCCGCTGCCAGTGTGCGGGGTTCCATCTTCATGAAAATGACCTGGACATCCACAAATTTTCTTCTCTTCAGGTCGATTTCAACCCCGGCCCTGAGAAATTCCTCGGCCAGCAGGGGAATGTCAAATTTGACCGAGTTGTAACCCGCCAGGTCACATCCTTCAAAATCCCTGGCAAGCACCTTGGCAACCTCATGAAACGTGGGGGCATCTTTCACATCCTCATCCGTAATGCCATGGATGGATGTGGCGTTTGCCGGGATGGGCATTTCAGGATTGACCCTGTGTGTCCTGGATGTTTCATTGCCTGCCAGATCCACTTTCAGATAGGATATCTCCACGATCCGGTCCAGGGCCACATTGATTCCAGTGGTCTCCAGGTCAAAAAAGATGATGGGATTCTTCAGCTTAAGCCTCATGCGTTATGCATTTATCATCATGGGCATCAGGAGCATGAGGGTATCCTCGTTTTCATTTTCCGCTTCAGCGGGCACCAGGATCCCCGCACGCGTGGGATCACTCATTTCCAGGACCACGTCGTCCGATGAAAGGTTTGCCAGGATCTCGATGAGGAATGTGGATTTGAATCCGATCTCCATATCTTCTCCTTCGTACTGGCAGCTGAGCCGTTCATTGGCAGAAATTGAAAAATCAATATCCTGTGCCGAAATATTCAGTTGATTACCCGTAAGTGAAAGTTTCACCAGGTTGCTGGCCTGGTTCGAAAAAACGGAAACACGCTTGAGGGTGTTGTAAAAAGAGAGCCGGTCGATGCTCATCTTGTAAGGATTGTCAGTGGGGATCACCGAATTGTAACTGGGATAATTCCCCTCAACGAGCCTGCAAATAAGCTTGTAGCTGGTGAGTGTGAATGAGGCATTCCGGTCGTCGAATTCAAGCACCACCCTGTTCTCTTCCTTGGGCAGGATATTCTTGAGAAGAGAAGCAGGTTTCTTGGGAAGTATGAAACTGGAAGCACTCTCTGCCGAGGCATCTGTTCTTTTATAGCGCACCAGTTTGTGGGCATCGGAAGCCACAAAGGTGATATCGTCGGGTGACAGCTCCAGGAAGATCCCATTCATCACCGGGCGCAATTCGTCATCCGCAGTGGCAAACAACGACCTGGCGATCCCCGACAACAACACCTCCTGTTCTATTTCCACATGCTGTTTCTGGTCATCTTTGATCACCGGCAACTGGGGAAACTCGGCGCCGTTCTGGCCCATGATGGAGAATTTGCCGTTTTCACTCTGGATCACGATCATCAGGGTCTCGTTGTTAATCTCAAAAGTGAGCGGAATATCGGGAAACTCCTTCAGGGTATCGGTGAGGATGCGGGCCGGTACTGCGATAATGCCCTTCCCGTCCGTATTCTCTAACTGGATCTGGGTGATCAGGGTCGATTCCAGATCCGATGCAGTTATCTCCAACAAACCATCCTCCATTGAGAAGAGGAAGTTATCAAGGATTGGGAGTGTATTTTTTGTACTGATCACACGGCTGATGGCCTGCAGATGACCCAACAGTTCCATACTGGATACCACGAATTTCATGAGTGTTTAGTTTTTTAGAGATAAGAGATCAATTATACAAAAAAAAATCGTGAATCCCTCGTGGAAAATACCCACAGTTTGCCCTGAAATCAGCGTGCAACGTAATGGGAAAGACCTCGCATCAGGACATCCAGGTAGATGTACTTCACCACAATTGCTTCTTCATCATTATTATGCAGCACCAGGGCCTTGAACATGTGGGCAGCGGCACCGGGCTCTTCATAAAATGGGAATACCTGGAGGGTGTGCGATTCACCCCCCCGGGATTCCACATGAATCCTGGCAAGCCTCTCTTCGGTTGCCGATGAAGAAGCAAGCTCTTGCGCACTGATCCCCGATCTGGTCTCATACCTGATGGAAGTGAAGTAACTGAAAAGCAAACGAACAGACAGCTCATCGGTTGGGACCCTCTCTTCAGGTCCGCCGTCACCAGGGGTGAGACAGCTGATCTCCCCGTTTTCATCCTGGGTAAAGCGGAAGGACTCACCCCCCGGGAGTTCCACTTCGATGCGCAAGATCTCCGACGGAAGCAGCTCCACCAGCATATGTTGCCGGTAGTGGTCAGGCGCACTGGAGAAAATTTTTTCAAGGTTCATTCCCGAAAATCCTGCAACGGATACCAGGAAGTTCCGGTCCGCACGGGCCGGCCTGACCATATACTGACCGCCGGCGCTTTCCAGGGTATAGGAGAGGGCCACTTTCTCACCTTTATAAAACCGGATCTTCCTCTCCAGGGTTGGGAGGGCGGCCGTTTCCCCGGTCACTATGGAGTTGATCTGCAACCGTCCCGCTGCAAACAACAGGTTCTCCACGGTCACTTCATTCACCTTCTCGCTGCCATCCAGCATCCATTCGCCGTTGACCCTGATCAGGAGGGTGGAGTCGTTCATGTCAGAAATCTCGATCCTGTCCACCGGGTCCGGGTCAGCCAGGACAATCCTTTTAGAGTCATTGCGTAGGGTGCTCCAGGGATCCGCGAACACCACCACCAGCACTACAATGAGCACCAGTGAAACGATGATGCCTGTGAGCCGCCTGGTCCTGAGCTTAACCACTGTATTTTCTTTTTCTGATGAGTTGTATGGCCAAACCCGCCACCAGCAATAGGATCAGGGGCAGCAGGGTATTGAGCAGTTTCCATTTCATGACCTCAGATTTCCGGCCAATCACTTCCCTGTTCAACAATCGGAGCCTGAACTCCCTGGCCCTTAACTCCATAATGCCTGCTTCGTCGGTCATATAGTTGACCACATTCATGATGAATTCAAGGTTCCCAAAGGTTTGCCTTGTGTACCTGTCATATCCCAATGGCTGAGCCCTGAAGGCCCCCTGCTCAAACTGCACCCCGTTGGCCGGGATATCACCGTCCGCCAGCACGAATATGGCTGCGGGGGAGCCCTCTTGGATCATCTTCCAGGCGGCGGGGGTCACACCCGCAGGAACCGGGTAATTTCTGTAGAATGATTCAAAACTTCCTTCCACCAGGATGCCCACAGGAAGATGGGCGGAGTTGTAAAGCGCCGGGTCGGGCCTGACGGTTACCTCCTCCATGCTTATGTAGAGCGGAACCTGCCTCTTCCTGCTTGCAGGGGATGAGCTCAGCAGCACGGTCCTGGTCAGCGCTTCGGATCCGGTACCGACCGTGTCCAGGGATGAGGCAAACTCACTTTTTACATAGTTCAGCCCCCGGGTGACGGGGTGCACCTGCGGACCTGAAAGAAGGGGAAAGTACACCCATGGCATCATGGTGAACTTCGCCTGCTCCCCCTCAGGGGCAGTGTTCACAGGAACCAGGTTGCATTGCATATCGGCCACAAGGTCATAGTTGATCCGGATCCCGTACTTGAAGAGCAGGTCCTCCAGGCCAACCGGATTGGCCAGTGCCACGGTGGTTCCGGCCGAAAGACTGTCAGCAAAGGGTTGCACGGGGTCAAGGAAAAAGAGCACCTTCCCTCCCTGCATGAGATACTGATCGATGGCAAACTTATCGGGTTCACTGAACATTCGCGTGGGTCTGGCGATGATCAGCGCCTTGTAGTTCAGGAGTGCTTCCACATTTCCATTGATGAATCCACGGTCCACCTGGAAGAAATTCTTCAGTTCATCCATCAGGCTGTAGGTCTGAATTGAATCCAGCTCGCCGTGTCCCTCGATGAAAGCGATCCGGGGAACCTCTTCCATGGTGATGCTGTAGAAGGCCCTGGCAAACTCGTACTCAAGGGTCTGGATGGAATTATTCAGGTTCACCTCATGGGAGAGGGATGGATTGTTCTTGAGAAGGTTTACCGGCATTTCAATGCCCCGGTAACTGATCATGGCCCCCGGGAATATGATCCTGGCCGAAGAGCCGCCCTCCCCGTCGCGCAGCTGGATGTTTGTCACATTAAGTCCCTGCTCATACAACTCCCCGATCATCCTGTTCCGGAGTGCTTCATCGGCCTCCTGGTAAAGGTTGATGAACTCGTATTGTATGTTCTCTCCGCCGTAGGCCCTGAACTCATCCATCAGCTCCCGGATGGATTTTCTGAAATTCACGAATTCCGGAGGCAGCTCCCCATCCAGGTATATCCTCACAAACACCACATCATCCAGCCCTTCCGCCAGGATCCGGGACGACCGGGAAAGGGTGTACCTCTTTTCGGAAGTAAGATCAATCCTGAAAAACTTCATTCCTGCAACCAGGGAGAGGAGCACCACCACCACCAGTGTGGTGAACAATTGCATCAGATGATTTCTTCTCAGTCCGCGTCGGTCCATATCATCTTACCATTTTCTGCTTTGAAGCAAGGTCCTCGTTCCCATGATGAACAGCACCATCACACCCAGAAAATAAAGGAGATCCCGCGAATCGAGGACGCCCCTGCTCATGGAGTTATAATGGTAACCGATGCCCAGGCGCGTGATGAAGAAAGAGATCTGGCCCGCCCCGGCCAGGCCGCTAAGGAATTCAAATCCCAGGTACATGAGGAATGAAACAAATACTGCCACGATAAAGGCCACGATCTGGTTTCCGGTGAGTGCCGATGCAAATATACCGATGGCTGCATAGATTCCACCCAGGAACAGCAACCCCGCATAGGATCCCCAGGTACCACCCATATCCATGTTCCCGGCTGGATTCCCCAGCCTGGCCACCGACCAGAAATAGATGAGGGTGGGGATCAGTGAACAGAGGACCAGTGCCCAGGATGCGAGAAATTTGGCCAGGATGATCTGCAATTCACTTACCGGTCTTGTATAAAGCAGCTCCAGGGTGCCATTGCGTTTCTCCTCGGAGATCATTCTCATGGTAATGGCAGGGACCAGGAAGAGGAATACCCAGGGCGCAATGGAAAAGAGGGAATCCAGGGAGGAATACCCGTTTTCGATCACGTTGAACTGACCGGGAAGTATCCAGATAAAGAGGCTGTTGAGCAGGAGAAAAACGGCGATCACCACGTACCCGGTCAGGCTGCTGAAAAATCCAGTGATCTCCTTTTTGAAAAGTGCCCACATACCTAATGAACGATTAAAACTTAAATTTCGCCTGTGGAAGGCTCGAAGCAGGAAGATCCCTGAAATCCATCAACCGTATTTCATGAAAATAGAAG
>JAHEEC010000119.1 GCA_024640885.1 Bacteroidota bacterium
GACGAACCGACCGCCAACCTGGATTCCAAAAACTCCCACCACATCCTTCAAACCATGAAGCACCTGAACAAGGAGCTGAAGACCACCTTTATTTTTGCCACACACGACGAAAAGGTGATGCAATACCTTGACCGAAAGGTCTCCCTGGAGGACGGGAAAGTTGTAAAGGACGAATTGATTCAGCATTCAAAAAAATAAGATCATGTTAGCAATAAAACTGGCTTTTAAAAATCTGCTGGGCGCCGGATTAAGAACCTGGCTCAATGTCACAGCTCTTTCATTTGCCTTCGTCCTGATCATCTTTTACAATGGCATGATCGACGGATGGAACAGGCAAAGCAGAAGGGATACCCAGGCATGGGAGACGGGGCAGGGTCAGTACTGGCTCCCCTCCTACGACCGGTATGATCCTTTTACAATCCAGGACTCTCACTTCCCCATGTCGGAAGAGATCCTGAATGAAGTGAACAAAAAGAACCTGGTGCCTCTATTGATCGCCCAGGCCACCGCGTATCCTCAGGGCCGGATGACGGGGGTTATACTCA
Organism: Bacteroidota bacterium; assembly: GCA_024640885.1. Taxonomy (GTDB): domain Bacteria; phylum Bacteroidota; class Bacteroidia; order Bacteroidales. The sequence continues at coordinate 546 of JAHEEC010000119.1, forward strand.
GGGGGATCGATCCGGACCAGACGGTTCTCAAACTGCCGACCCAAACGTTACCCACATCCAACGGTACCTATTACGCGATCATTGGAAAACAGATGGCCCGATCTGCAAACCTGAGTGTGGGGGACAACCTGCTGGTAAGGTGGCGGGATAAGAATGGTACTTTCGATGCACGCGAGATCCAGATTGCCTCTATCTTCAAATGCGATGTCCCCTCCGTGGACAAGGGACAGGTGTACATCTCCCTGGACAATCTGCAGGAGATGATGGGGATGGAGAATGAAGCCACCATGCTGGTGGCCGGGGAGAACTTCCAGATGAGGGATTTGAACGGATGGGAATTCAAAGACAACGATTTTCTGCTTGCAGATATGGATAAAATCATCCAGGCAAAAAAGGTGAGCGGATCCATCATGCAGGCATTGTTGCTGATCATCGCGCTGATCGCCATTTTTGACACGCAGGTTTTATCAATTTTTCGCCGGCAGAAGGAGATTGGCACCTATATCGCCCTGGGGATGACACGCGCCCAGGTGGTTGGGATTTTCACGGTGGAAGGAGGCGCCCACAGCATTCTGGCCGTGTTGCTGGGATCAGTGTATGGAATCCCCATCCTTTTGTGGCTTAATAAATCCGGAATCTCCATGAGTTACACCGAAAACATGGATTTTGACCTGCCCCTGGCTGAATCGATCTTCCCCTACTATAGCATCAGGTTAATTGTCATCACCATCCTTATCGTGGTCGTCACCGCGACCATTGTGAGCTACCTGCCTGCCCGTAAGATATCCAAGATGAAACCCACAGAAGCACTTAAAGGAAAACTGCAATGATACGATTTATATTTAAAGGAATCATCAGAGACCGAAGCCGGAGCCTTTTACCGGTTATCGTTGTCGCACTCGGCGTATTTCTGACCGTATTTATGAGTGGCTTTATAAAAGGTGTATTCAATGATATGACAGATCTGAACGCCAGGTTCAATTCGGGCCACGTAAAAGTAGTGACACGTGCCTATGCCCTGAATGCGGATCAGAACCCCAATGATCTTGCGCTGCTGGAAGCGGATCAGCTAAAAAGCCAGCTGGAGATTGATTACCCCGATATGGTGTGGGTTGAGCGAATTCTCACCGGGGGATTGCTGGATGTGCCGGATGAGTTTGGTGAAACCAGGGGACAGGGTCCTGCGGTCGGGAGGGGGATTGACCTGCTGTCACCGGGCAGCCTGGAGATTGAAAGAATGAATATTCCCAACTCCATTGTAAAAGGTGAGCTGCCCCGAAAGCAGGGAGAGGCTTTGATCAGTGACGAGTTCGCTGAAAAGTTCGATGTTTCGGTAGGTGATCAGGTGACGCTGTTCGGATCAACCATGAACGGGAGCATGATGTTTCAGACATTTGTGGTAAGCGGAACCCTGGCTTTTGGAAACACCATGCTTGACCGGGGTGCAATCTTCATGGACATCCGTGACGCCCAGGTTGCCCTGGACATGGAAAATGCGGCCAGTGAAATTCTGGGGTATTTCAGAGACGGAACCTACGATGACCTGGCGGCCCAGGATGTGGCTGCCTCTTTCAATGAAAAATACAGTGTGGAAAGCGATGAATTTTCACCCCAGATGACGCGGCTGGTAGAAGATGCCGGCATGGCAGATTATCTGGCCATTGCCGAAAATATCGGAGGCATTATGGTGATCATATTTATTGTGGCCATGTCCATTGTCCTCTGGAATACAGGCCTGCTGGGCGGACTCAGGAGATACAGCGAGTTTGGGGTGCGGCTTGCATTGGGTGAAGAGAAGAAACATATCTACAGGACCACCATTTATGAAGCAATTCTCATAGGGATTATCGGGTCAAGCGTGGGAACCTTGCTGGGACTGGCCCTGGCATACCGGATGCAGACCCATGGACTGGATGTTTCTGCACTGGTCAAAAATATCGGGATGATGCTTCCGTCTGTATACAGGGCACAGGTAACTCCCACCCTGTTTTATATCGGGTTCATCCCGGGGGTGATTGCCACAGTCCTGGGAAGTTCGCTGGCAGGTTTTGCAATTTATAAAAGAAAAACTGCCCAGTTATTCCATGAACTGGAAGTTTAAGACCCTACTTCGGGAAAGCAATGTTTGAAACCTTTGGATTTAACCATAAAGCAGAAACCAATGAAAAAGTTATTCATATCCGCACTGATGGCAACATTACTTTTGGGGTTTGCCACACCGGAAGCTGACAAGATACTGGAGACCGTCGACAGGAATATGTCTTCAACAAACAGGATTTTTGAATCCGACATGGTCATTCACGGCCGAAGGGCCAGCCGGACAATCTCTTCAATTTCATATTCGGTTGGTGACAAACAGTCATTTACCGAGTACCTCTCCCCTGCCCGTGAGCAGGGGACCAAGATGCTCAAACTGGATGACCAGCTGTGGATCTATTCACCTTCCACCGACCGCATCATACAGATCTCAGGGCATATGCTCCGTCAATCTGTGATGGGTTCGGACCTTTCCTATGAAGATATGATGGATGACCGGAAGCTCATTGATGTCTATTCTGCCACCATTGCCGGTCATGAAGAGATAGATGGAAGAGACACCTACATCCTTGATTTAGAGGCCAAAGTGGCTGATGTGGCATACCACACTCAAAAGCTCTGGATAGATTCTGAAAGGTTTGTCCCGCTAAAACAGCAGATGTTTGCAAAAAGTGGCCAGCTGCTTAAGCAGGTCACCCTTTCGGATGTGAAACAGCTCCAGGGACGCTGGTTCCCCATGACCATGGTCTATAAGGATATGCTAAAAGATGGAAACGGTACGGAATTCCGTCTGAAAAGTGCCAAATTTAACCAGGATATTCCTGATTACATTTTTTCAAAAGCCGCGCTTAAGCAATAAAATCAGGACAGGGAACACAGGACCTAATAAAGGAAGCCCCGGTTACCTGAAGAAAAGGGCGATGCTCAAAGAGAACAGGATCAGCAGCAATGCGGTTCCATAGTAAAAGACAGACGCTTTGAACATCCTGATGGGTTGAGAGGCCTTCTTGATAAATACCCTGCCCAGCTGGGTCAGAAAAAGCGCGAAGATCATCAGGGCGATGTGTTCAATGGCCCAAAACCTCAGGGAAGCATCATTTTCGGTGTCAGACACTTCCCAGAGGGATCCTTCGAGGGAGGTCCGGAGGGTAAAATAGATGATGAATCCAAGGATAAGCTGCAAAAAAAGGCCCAGATTGAAAATGATCGAGGACCACTTGTCCAAACTGGAATATTCCCTTTTCCTGGTCCAACCCTGAATGGAGAGTGCAAGGGTGCTGATCCCAGAAAGCAGGGTGATCGTGCTGATATAAATATGGATCTTAAAGGCGATTGTATAGAGCATTCCTCAAGGGATTTTCGAATAAAATTAAAAAAAAAGAAGGCCACTCATTGAAACCTATCCGAGCTGGCCTTCTAAAAATCTTTTTCGCTATGGCATAAAAGTAGATCCCAATTTTGTAGACATTCTGAAGTTTACTCCAAAGGGACAGGGATAAAAGAAAGCCCCATATGTATTACCCTGACTCATAAAGATTTAATTTCTAATTTAGACTGATGATGAATAATCAGGCAACTCAATTTTGAAGGTATGGAGGCCATTCCGGTATTCATAACTGATCTGGAAGTTGTAGGAATCGCATATCTTCTTTACGATTGACAATCCCAATCCGAAATTCCCGCTTTTTTTTGTATCCCGGGTAAATCTTTTAAAGAGTTCCTCCTTTTCAAAAGAAAGGGGGTTCCCCTCATTACCGATGGTAAAACTTCCCTCACAGACCTCGATATGGATCCTGCCCCCATCCACATTATGAATGATCGCGTTCTTGAGCAGATTGTTCCACATGATATCGGCCAGGCCCTGGTCCATGATGACCAGCTGATCCGGATCCTCAAATTTACGTACCACCGAGATCTCCCTCAGCGCCATGAGTTCCTGGAACATCTCTATCTTATCCTCCAGGAACTGGGCCAGGTTGATCCGTTTCATTCCGGTAAATTGCCGGTTTTCAATCCGGGTGATCAGGGCCAGGGTGGTATTGAGCCTGGAGAGATGATTTGCGGCTGTATAGACAGACTGGATCAATTGCATCTCCTCGGGGCCCAGTTTACTGGATTGCATTAACAATTCAGACTTGGTCTTGATGACGGCCAGTGGTGTCTGCAATTCATGGGTGGTATGGTCTGTGTATTCCCGCAGTTCTTTATAATCACTGGATAACCGAAGGGTCATGCGCTCAAGCACCTTTTTTAATTCAATGAATTCCTCCACATCCGGTTCACCCAGCTTCAATGGTTCCTTCACTGTATCGAATTCCTTGAGTTTCTCAAGGGCATCAAAAAAATCCTTCCAGAGGTTGGCAAATATGAACCTGTTCAGAAAGAAGATTCCTGCAAGAAAGAGGATCACCATCACAGTCATCAGCAGGATCACCTGTTCCACAAGTTTATCGGCGGGAGTGGTGGATTTGAAAAGCTTCACCGCATAATTGCCTCCCCCGTGGGATTGGTAAAACTGGAAATAACGAAATGTGCGGAACTGGTGGGTCCGGGTATCGAACATTAGGGTGTCTCCGAACCGCTCCACGGGATCCGATACGTCACCCACCGGCACGAAGGAGATTGAATCGACCCCCGGGAGGCCTTTCAGCTGCCCGCCCAGAAAATGTGGAAAAATGTCATCCACAACCTCCTTGATCCCGGTGAGTTCCCGGTTCAGGTCCGAGCTGCTCATGTTCTTCAGAACCTTGAAGAATATGATCCCCATAATAAAAAAAAGGAAGAGGGATAAGGTGGCGATGTAGAGTGTGGTCTTGGTGAGCAGTTTCATTCCAGCGAAAATTTATAACCCACACCGTACATGTTTTTTATATAATCCGGACAATTGGCGTCAATAAGCTTCCTTCTCAGGTTTTTCAAATGTGTGTACACGAAATCATAGGATCCATAACCTCCTGCATAATCCCCCCAGAGATAATCCGCAATGCTCTCCTTTGTGATGACCCTGTTGCGGTTTGACATGAGATAGAGCAGGAGGTCGTGCTCTTTCCTGGTAAGGTCAACCTTCTTTTCCTCCACAAAACAGGTCCTCTCTTCGGGCATCACCCTGATCAATCCGAAGGTGAGCACATCCCCTTCGAGGGGACGCATTCGCCTTGACACCGAGTGGACCCTGGCCACCAGTTCTGAAAGGTGAAATGGTTTAACCAGGTAATCATCGGCACCCATCTCAAGTCCCCGCACCCTTTCTTCAAGGGCGTCTCGAGCCGAAACAATGATAATTCCCGAACTTGTTTGGTTCTGCCTTGCCAGTTTCACAAGTTCCAGTCCGTCCCCGTCGGGAAGGTTCAGGTCGATGAGCATGCATGTATAATCATGCTGGTCCAGGGAACAGAGTCCCGCATGATAGCTTGTAGCCTGCTCACATTTAAAGCCCTCCATCTCCAGGTACGAAACCATGGATTCCATGAGTGGCAACTCATCTTCCACTATCAAAATTTGCATTTGCAGGATTTTGATGCAAAATACACAAATTTATGCGAGTGGCACCATGAATTGGCGGTCTACAGGGATCCTATGGTGCCGAGGTAGGTATGTGCCTCCGTGTTCAGGTTATCCCTGTTCTTCTGTAATTCCTCGAGTCTTGAGGTGAGCCCGGGAAGGGTATTTGAGAGGGCCTCAATTTCTGATTCCAGGGTGGAGATCTCTGTTCTGAACTCTCCGATCTTTAACTCATCTGTCTCCTTCTCTATTTTTTTATTGTTGTTTTCAATCTTCCTGCTCAGATTTTCAATCTGTTTCTCGTTCTGCCCCTTCTCCTTGTCCACATCTTTCATCTCTTTGTCAATGCCATCCAGCCGTCTTGCATAGGCCTGTTCAAAATGGTATGACATAAATTGTCTTGCATAGGTTCTGAAGTTGGCCATCTCCTCCTCCCAATCCGTGCTGTTCAGGGAGATGTCATAGCCCAGTTGAAATATCAGGGCAATTGCATAGTAGTTAGGCGTGATATACCCGTAACCGATCAGATCCCCCCTCTTGGTTGAAATGGCGGTAATGGAAACTTTTTCGGCAATCAGAAGGTTGTCACCTCCTTTCTTCATCTTCACGTCACTCCGGTCCTTGCAATATTGGTCAAGATCGCCAAGGGCCTCCTCCAGGTTATTGACCACCGGCATAACCCAGGCGTCAGATCTTCCATCCCCAAATTGAACCGACTGTTCCTCAAGGAAAAGATGCATCTGGGCTCTCAAGGAAACAGTCATCAGGATCATTGGGATCAATAAGGTGTATATTTTTTTCATGTCTTAAGGTTTATATTGTTTTTCACTCTCTACTTCATGCTAATAAGTTACTATAATCATTTGAAAACAAAAAATAGCTACTTTTAAATATCCAACCCTAAACACCCGAATCATGAAAACCAGAATCCTGTTACTCTCCTTAGGTTTCACCTGTCTGACCCTGAACGCGCAGGTGAAAGGCCCTGTGCTGACAGGCGCGGAGAAGATGAGAATGTATGAAACCCATGAGAAAATGCGGGATCAATCAGGCTTCGATAGCCTTCACTGGCAGTTTATCGGGCCCACCAACATCAGCGGCAGGGTCACGGATGTGGAAGCGGTAGGCCCAAAAGGAAAGAACTATACCATCTGGGTGGCGGCTGCCTCAGGTGGGGTTTGGAAAAGCGTCAATGAGGGTGTCACGTTCAACCCGGTTTTCCAGCACCAGGGGACCTCAACCATCGGGGACCTTGCTGTCAGCCCTTCCAACCCCGAAATTGTATGGATCGGTACCGGTGAAGCCAACATTTTCCGGTCCTCCAACCCGGGATGCGGGGTCTGGAAAACCACAGATGGTGGTGATTCCTGGAAGCACATGGGGCTGGAAGAGACCTTTACAGTCTCGAGGATCCTGATCCATCCCGAAAATCCCGATGTGGTCTACGTAGCCTCCCCGGGTCATGAATGGACTCAGAACAAAGAGCGCGGGCTCTTCAAGACCACAAACGGAGGTGAAACCTGGGAGAAAATCCTTTATAAGGACCCGGAAAGCGGGGTCAATGATATGGTGATGGATCCCCGTGACCCGGAAGTGATCTATGCCACCACATGGCAACGGACCCGGCTGAAGTGGAACGATCCAAGGACCTACGAGGATCATAAAAATAACGGGGTCTGGAAAACCACCGATGGGGGCAAAAACTGGAAGCCCCTGACCGACGGACTTCCCGAATCAAAATATATGGGGCGCACCGGGATCGATGTGGCCCGTTCCAACCCAGATGTGGTCTATGCGTTTGTGGATGACTACGAGGTCGCATACAAAGCAGGGGAAGGTGAACTGGATTCCTATGGTAGGCCAAAGGAGGATGTGATCAAGGGAGCCACCCTCTATCGATCCGACGACGCCGGTCACACCTGGAGACAGGTCAGCGGCCTGACCGAGGAAACAAAAAAATATATGTCAGGCCACTCGGGAACCTATGGATGGGTCTTTAGCCAGGTAAGGGTGGATCCCAATGATGAGAACCGGGTCTATACCCTGGGCCTCTGGATCAATGTCTCCGCCGACGGAGGGGCCACCCTTGAACCCATCAGGAGAAAGATCCATGCTGACCAGCACGGCATGTGGATCGATCCCGATAATTCCAACTACATCCTTGCATCCCATGACGGGGGCGTGAGCGTTTCCTATGACCGGGGCGAAAACTGGCGCAGCTTTATCGCAGAGCTTCCCCTGGCCCAGTTTTACAATGTGGAATACGATATGCATGAACCTTTCAGGGTATACGGTTCGGTCCAGGATCACCACAGTTTTTTCAGCGAAGTGGATCTGAGCAGCGGCAGGGATAAGGTTGCCCCCTCCGAGTGGACATATACCCTGGGAGCAGAAGGAAGCACACACGTTGTGGATCCCAGGGACAACAACACTGTTTTTGCATCCCTGTTTTATGGAAAGCTGGCCAGGGCCACCGTGGAAGGCTATCCGGAGGACATGAAGTGGGTACTTCCACAGACCTTTCCGGAGGATCCCGAGTTCAGGGGACAATGGGTGGCTCCCACCATCCTGTCGGTCCACAATCCCGACATCGTGTTCCATGGGGTCCAGTATGTCCTCAAATCCGGAGACAAAGGCGGAACCTGGAAAAAGATCAGCCCCGATCTCACCTACAACGATCCAAAAAAGCAGGGGGACATCAGTTACCAGACCATCAGTGCCCTGGATGAATCCCCATTCAATGCCGATCTTCTTTATGCCGGCACCGACGACGGCCGCCTCTGGAGGACCAAAAACGGGGGAGAGAGCTGGGAGGATATCCGGACTCCCCCCATGCCCGTCAGATGGATTTCAAGGATTGTGGCCTCACAGCATGATTTCGGGACTGTATATGTGACCCAGACCGGACGCCGGGATGACGATGCGGCGGTTTATGTCTGGCGCTCAAAAGATTTCGGGCAAACCTGGGAGGACATCTCTTCAAACATCCCGGCCGGTCCCGTCAACGTGATCCGGGAGGATCCCGGCAAAGAGGAGATCCTGTACCTGGGCACCGATGTGGGGGTCTACGTTTCAACAGACTCCGGGAAGCGCTGGGAAGTCCTTGGCGACCTTCCCTGCACCTATGTGCATGACCTGGCCATCCATCCCCGTGACAACATGATCATTGTGGCCACACACGGCCGGGGCATGTTCGTCCTGGATGCGAATCCAGTCAACAGATCGACGCCGGAAGAAGAGGAAAAGGATTGGGATGA
>JAHEEC010000120.1 GCA_024640885.1 Bacteroidota bacterium
CAGTTTCAGCTCAACCTTGTCCTCAGGCGTGAGATTTGTCTTCATAAAATCGTCCCCTTCATGCCAGTTGACAGGCAGAACAATGTCCCGGTGGCTGTCATGGGCCTGAAGCGCCGTGAGGGTCCTCAGGATCTCATCCGTGTTCCTCCCCACTTCAGCGGGATAGAACTGGAATGCCCTGACCACGTTAGCAGGATCGATAATAAAGACACCCCGCACACTCTGGCCTGACCTGGTCTGCGTATCCACCATCCCGTACTTATAGGCAATTGCATAGGAGCTGTCCACCACCAGCGGGAACTCAATTTTCACTCTCCCCCTGCCTTTGAAATCGATCTCCTCCAGATCGCCCTTCCAGCTCTGATGTGAGACCAGCCTGTCCACAGACAAGACCACAATCTGCGTGTTCAGGGCCTTGAAATCATCCTGCCGGTAGGCCAGGTCGAGGACCTCCGATGAACATACCGGGGTGAAATCCCGAGGATGTGCGAACAGGATCTTCCAACGGTCTCCGAAATCACCGGGAAAAGATAACGGTCCGTTGGTGGATGGAGCCTTGAAAGAGGGAGCCTGTGAACCGATCAGGGGAATTCGCTGGCTGCTGCCGGTCTGGGCCATGGATACAGTGGATACCGTGATCAATAACCCACAAAAAATGCGGAGTAGTTTCATATCTATTATATCATTTCTACAGTAAAGTAATCCGGGGAGATTAAGAGACGAACAATCAAATTCATGGATTGTTCATGCGGGCCACTGCAGATTCCGTGGAAAGTGTGGGAATTTATTGCCAGGATTGCTACATTAGGGATATGAAACCAACCAGCCCACAAATCATGACCAGCCGTTTTAATCCCAGGAAAATCCTGGCACTCTTTGCAGGCATCCTGTTCCTGACCATTAACCTGCCAGCTGAAGTGACCCTCCCCAGGGTGATTGGGAGCCATATGGTGCTCCAGCGCGGTGAGAATTTAAAGATATGGGGCCGGGCCGAAAAAGGGGAGCGGGTGACCGTGAGCATGGCCGGGCAATCGGTAAGTACAAAAACCGCAAAGGACGGCCGCTGGGAGGTGATCCTGGAACCCATGCAGGCAGGAGGACCCCATGAAATGAAGATCCAGGGAAAGAACCTCCTTATCCTGGAGGATATCCTGGTGGGGGATGTATGGATCTGTTCGGGCCAGTCGAACATGGAGTGGTCGGTGAACAATTCCAACAATTCGGATGAGGAGATAGCGAAGGCGAACTACCCCCTGATCAGGCTCTTCGATGTACCGCATAATGTCCAGTTGCTTCCGGTGGAGGACATTCCTTCAGGTGAATGGGTGCCGTGTACCCCGGCAAGCATCAGGGACTTCTCTGCGGTGGGCTATTTTTTCGGAAGGGATATATACAGGGAAACAGGTGTTCCCGTGGGATTGATCAGCACCAACTGGGGCGGGACCAATGTGGAAACCTGGATCAGCAGGGAGATGTCGATGACGGATCCTGAAATGAAAGCGGCCGTGGAGAGCATTGACGGGATGGATGTGGAAAAACTTGCGGCTAAATTGGAGCAACAGAGGCAGGAGCTGCTGGCGTCCCTCGGGGCCTTGGAATCAGGGATGGTGAACGGTGAACCGGCCTGGACAGGCGCCGGCATTGACCTGGCAGCCTGGAAAAATATGGAGCTCCCGGGGCTGTGGGAGGAGAAGGGACTCAATGGCGTGGATGGCGTGGTCTGGTTCAGGAAGAGTGTCACCCTTTCGGTGGAACAGGCACGATCTGAGGCTTTACTTTCCCTTGGTGCCATCGATGACAGCGACCGGACCTGGATCAACGGGACGGAAGTGGGGAATACATTCAACCAGTACGACAGGGCAAGGGAATACAGGATTAAACCGGGTATATTGAAGGAAGGTGAAAACACCATCGTGGTCAGGGTGGAGGATACCGGTGGCGGCGGCGGAATCTGGGGAAAGCCTGAGGAGATGTTCATCAAAACGGAAACGGGCCCCGTCAGCCTTTCCGGCGAATGGCTCTACCGCGTCTCCTCGGAAGGATTTAAAGTGGATCTCCAGAGTGCCGTGAATCCCAACTCCAAACCCACGCTTCTGTTTAACGGGATGATCCACCCTTTGCTCAATTACAAAGTGCTGGGAGCCATATGGTACCAGGGTGAATCCAATGCCGGTCAGGCCTACAAGTACCGCACCCGTTTCCCCAACATGATCAATGACTGGAGGAACAAGTGGGAAAATCCCGGACTGGATTTTTACTTTGTTCAACTGGCCAATTTTATGGAGGCCAGGGATCAGCCGGGTGACAGCGAATGGGCAGAACTCCGGGAGGCTCAGCTGATGACCCTTTCCCTGCCAGGGACAGGGATGGCGGTGATCATCGATATCGGGGAGGCAGGAGATATCCATCCCAGGAACAAGCAGGACGTGGGCAGGCGCCTCGCCCTGGCGGCACTTCATGGGACATACGGGAAGGAAGTGGTTTACTCAGGGCCGGTGTACAAATCCATGAAAGTGGATGGAAAACGGGTCACCCTTCAATTCGACCCTATGGGCAGCGGGCTGACGGTGAAGGACAAGTATGGCTATGCAAAAGGTTTTGCCATCGCCGGGGAGGACCGTGTATTCCACTGGGCAAGGGGCATGCAGCAGGGCAATAGCATCGTGCTTGAAAGCAGCGAGGTTGATAAACCTGTGGCGGTTCGTTATGGCTGGGCTGACAACCCGGACGATGTGAACCTCTACAACCTGGAAGGCCTTCCCGCTTCTCCATTCCGGACCGATGAATGGCCGGGGATCACGGCCGACCGTTAATTGTGGCCCGGCCGATCTGAAAAAAGTGTAATTTTACTGGAGTCATTGAACGATCTCCTTTAGCAATAACAGAAGGTGGCCCGCAAACTGTCACATTTTAAGTCTCTGGACCCAATTGTCCCTGCCTGCAAAAAAACGATCTATAATTCTCGCCAGGAGGCGCAGGATATGATCCAATTCATCAATGAAAGCAGGATTGTAAGAGAATTGCATGCCTATCAATGCCCGGCCTGCGGCATGTGGCATTTAACAAGTAAATCTACGTAATCCATCCATTATGAAATCGGCGATTTTAAACAGAACACTGTGGTTAACCACCTCATTATTCCTGTCCATTCTGGCGTGTCACGGGCAAAATGAGGCCCCGGACCCGTTGGTGGGGAAATGGACCAGGAGCCTTGATGATAGATCAGTAACGTTTATTATCTCATCGGATCATACCTACCAGGTGGAGTTTGCCGGGGATGACGGGATCGATGTGTACGGCAGCTTTGTGGTCTCAGGAACTCGAATCACATTCAATGATGAAGGCGGTGAATACAGTGCGGATGAAGCCGGGGTGTACGGATTCAAGGTGAGTGGCACATCCTTAACCTTCACCATTGTCCAGGATCCTGTCTATGGCCGAAGCATGCTGTTGGAAGGAAGCTGGTCAAATGCCGGCGAAACTGAGAAGTAAACGATTGCTTCAAGGATCACCTGACTGCGAAGGCCATCAGTGCATCGCCACGCCTGATATACATCACCCCGTTTGCGATGACCGGGAAAGAAAAGTGATGACCGCTTCCATCACGGATCCGCATTTCAGAGGCTAGCTCCGGGATTCCATCTTCCAGTCTGAAGAGCTGAACCGTTCCGTTATGCCCGTAAATGAAGAGTTTATGGTCGGCATATACAATACTCCCGGATGCGGCCCTTACCGAATGCCTGACCCTGCCGGTTTCCAGGTCAAGTACGACCAGTTTTCTGTTTTCCATGGTCATATACAGCCAGTTGTCTTTCACCACAAATCCCTCGAAAACATTGACCATCTTCCTGTTTCGCCACACTTCCGTTAAAGCATCCCCATCAGCGGAGAGTTTCAATTTGATGCTGCCCTGGCCTTGCTCGTCACTCGGTACGAAATAGATAAAACCCTCTTTGTGTACCACTGAATTACAGTGTTCATATCCCTCCCTGATGTTTTCAAACTGGTAGCTGGAAAGCAGGGTGCCATTCAGCCTGTCCACCACATGTATATAATTCCTTGAGGTGCCAACCAGTACTTCCCTGCTGGCCAGGGTCAGCAGGATGGGTGTACTGTAGGAAAAGAAATCCCTTTTCACTGGAGAGGACCAGACCAGTTCACCGGTATACCGGTCCAGTGCCACCAGGTTATTTACTTTCCCGCCGGGAAAGCAATAGACCCTGGTCTCATCCACCACCGGTGATTCCGAGTAGCCGAAGTCACCCGGAACGCCCTGAAAATCCTTCACCAGGTCCACCGACCAGATCACCCTCCCGCTGCGCGTATCAAAGCACGACAGATGACCGGTACCGGATGCTGCATAGACGAGCTGTCCTTTCACTGCAGGTGTGGACCTTGTCCCGGGATAGGAGGCCGAATAATCTGTTCCGACAAATTCCTTCCCATTGGGTGATCTCCAGCGGATCTTCCCGTTTTGATCCAGGCACTGGGTATAGCTGTTGCCCGCTTCTTCTCCATTAATAAAAATTCTTTCTCCGGAGATCAATGGTCCGCCATAACCCCTTCCAAGTCCTTCGCATTTCCATAACAGCTCGGGACCATCCCCGGGCCATGAATCCAGCAGGTAGGTGCCCTGTGAGATCTCACCGGGGGAAGGGTCGCCCCGTGTGGGTCCTGGTCGATTACAGGACCCCATGAGGAGTGTCAGGGCTATGAGTATTACGTACCTTTTCTGCATGGGAACGGCATGACCCATAAGTTACGAAAAAGTCCTGAAAGTAGGAGAGCCGGAGGCTCCCGTACCCATGTGTTCAAGTGAACTCTTTTTGCATGGAGATACATTAAAAAAATTCACATTAGATTAACTTTGTTTCGATGGTTTTGAGTTAAATTTGAAGTGTCCAAAAACAAAATGATCATGGCCAAGAAAAGCACAACATCAAAACCCGCCGGAGCAGGCAGTAAAAAGGCTCCGGTCAAAGCAGCCAGGAAACCGGCCGCAGGTAAAAAATCAGGTGCTCCCGCTAAAACATCCAAAAGACGGGTACCCTCCCAGGAGGAGATCTCTCAGAAAGCACATGAAATCTATCTTGAAAGAATTGCCAGCGGAAAGCCCGGAGATTCAGACAGCGACTGGCTACAGGCACTGAATATCCTGCAATCCTAGATCCCTCTTTCAAAATTGATTCTCTTTGAGGTCAGATATTTAATTTGATCTCTGAATCGCCATCCCTTTCAAGGATAAAGAAATAGGGTTGAGGTACCCCTTTAAGATCCATGATGCCCATTACCCGGTTTTCATCAATTCTGGCGAAATGGTCCAGGATGGGCTTTTCATCGTAGCACATTGCAGCTGTCACCCTTCCCCGGTATTCGACTATTCGAAGTCTTGCAGTGGACTTTGTGGTCCGGAGTACAGGTTTAAGCAGCCTCATCAGGTATCCTATCCCCTCCGATTTTGGAAGTTTCATGTGCATGGGCACGATCCTGGGGTTTACCGAATATAGCTCAGTGCGGCCCCTGGTATAAAACAAGAGGGGATGTACCTCTTCCGAGCTCAGGAATAGCTTGCCGTACCAGCCTGTCGCTGACAGCAGGCCATCCATGGGGTGATTTGATTCAATTTCGAAACCTTTCCATCTGCCGATCATGAATTCCACAGTGGTCGGTTCCAGCGAATCAAAGATTTCCAGGGCATCCTCCGCCGCTGCCTTTCTCTCCTTCAGCAGTTCTTCAATTGATTTCATGTTTTCCGGCCTTGATTCCTGTGAGTGTCGATCCACCACAATCCAACAAGCATCTTTACAGGCCAGCTCCTGTGTCCCCGGCAATGCCTGTTTGTTCCATGCGGACCCATTTTTCCATGTAGTGGTGCTCCGGGACAGGTTTCCCGGTCTGGTCCACCGGCCAGATCTGGATCAGGGTGTCGTTTTTAATTTCCAGGAAGAGGAGGACCGTCTGGCCAAGGTATTCCGGGGCACTGTGAAATTCAACAATTTCCCTGTATTCGGTTCCATCCAGGGTGAAGGTGCCACCCGCATAGTTATCGGTGATGACCGAGTCTTCCAGGAAGACCCCCACCAGCGACCACCGGTTGCCGGCCCACATTTTGAGTTCACTGCCCCTGGAAGTGCCGGGAAATATACAGGCGGAGGTCTCACCGCGGACTTCATATTCATATGCCAGCCTCCAGGTCCCTTCGATGGGAGAAGGTTTGCCGGTGGTGCAACCCTGGAGAAGCAGACCCAGCATGAGACCGGACCATGCAAGCGGAAGAAGAGATGGTTTCATCGCCATTGATTTTACGCGCTCCATAAATCTACAAATTTCTACCCGTACCGACACATCCCTGAAGCGATATGAATCTTTTCAACCTGTGTAGTACCCTGTGCCCGGCGGTGTTGGATCGTTCTCTTTAATTCTTTTCCTGCAAATTCGTTCAATTTCGAATGCATTGGGGATTTTCGCCATGTAAATCACATCGGGGACATACCTGTCAGGTCCATTCTTCCGACTCACCATTCTACCTGTTCTCATTTGAAGGGATATACTCCCTTTCTCTACATCGCCACTGACTTCAATGTCCCCCGAAAACTGTTCCCAGTCGATGGACCTGATTGTTCCTTTATGGTAATGGATTAATCGCAATGGCGTTCCTGCAAAATAACCTCCCTTTCTGAACATGGAGTAAAATCCCCATCCCAGCATGGCAAGGCCGATGATCGTAAAAAATCCGATAATGAGGGCCGGCACCAGAATGGGTTCAAGATTGCCGGGCCCTGCAACCATGGGCACCCCGTTGGATTCAAATTCGACCTCTTTTCCAGCGAAAAGCGGACCCAGAAAGGCCACTATAAAGATACTTGTAAAAGCCGTCCAGAAGGCTCCAAATAGAATGATGGACCATGATTTTTTCAGCGGCTGGGACCGTCCGGCCTTCACAGTAAAATCTTTACTTTCAGATCCCAGGGATGAGGTCAACGCAGGCGGTAACTGGATATTTTGAAGCATTGTGGTGGGGTATTAGGGAATGAAATTTAAGAAGATCCTGAGATATTTACGTGTGATTTGATGAATTTTTTCTGTCAATATGACCTCATGGCAACCGGTTTGCATCACAACAGAGATTATACCGGTAAGTATTGCTTCAGCCAGTCTGCCACCCTGGAAGGAGAGGAATAGAAGAACAATTATATCCGCATTGAAGATAACCGGAAGGCGGTAAGATTAAATCTTCACAACCATTTTACCTTTATTCCTGCCGTCAAAAAGATCGATGAATTCCGTCGGAATATGGTTTAACGATCCCTCCCCAGCTCCTGCAGTTTACCTGAATCCACGATCCCTCCGGGAGGTTTGGATTTTGCCAGGTTGATCATGGCGGCTGCAATGCAATCTGCCTCGATGGCCCTGTAATTTTTCAGCCTTCCCACCAGGAAGAGATTGCTCAAATTCAGCACTGCGGCACCAACACTTTCGCCAACCCTGCTCTCAGACCTTTTACCCTTGATGAGGGAAGGCCGGAGGATGTAAGTGTGGGGTACCTTTTCACCCAGCACTGCCTGCTCCATTTCGCCTTTGGTCCTGCTGTAAAATATTTTACTCCCGGGATTCGCCCCTATGGAGGAAATCACAAGGAAGGTGGGTATGCTGTTTTCCCTGGCCATTCTGGCAGCGGTTGCGGGAATCCCGAAATCTATGGCTTTGTATGTGGCCCGGTCTTTGGTCTTTGCCGATGTGGTGCCAATGCAACAGAACACTTCATCTGCGCTAAAATCATCTTTAAAGTGTTCCAGGTGCAACAGGTCGCCAATGAACTCTTTGATTTTAGGTGATCCAATGCCGCATGCTTTCCTGGAAAATAGTTTGATGAACGCATAACTGTCATCAGTTAATAACCTTTTTACAAGCAAATTTCCTGTGAGTCCGGTAGCCCCCAGTACGATGGCTGTTTTTTGATTGCTCATGGGTGATTATCGATTATTTAAATACAACCAACGAATCAACAATTGGTTCAGGCATGGCTGGCTGTGAAATTGGTGCATATGCTCACTCTACCCCGGTGAAACTGTAATCGATGGACTGGTCGCTGTAGTGAAGCTCAAGGTAGGAGGCATCCGGGAAGCCATCAAGCAAAGCATCCATGATCAGGTAGGTGGTTGGTCCCAGGTTGCCTGAATCCCGTTTGTGATCATGCCCGTTCACCACCATTTCCACGTGGTAGCGTGTGAAGAGGTCAAGCAATTCCCGTATTTCCTCCACGAAAGGATTGGTGCTGGCGGTGGGCCGGAACCGGAAAAGGTTCACATGCGTGAACACCGTGCAGTGCCTGTAATCTTCCCTGCTTTGCTCCAGCAGCCCTTCCACCCACTCCAGCTGGCTGCTCCCAAGGGTCCCGCCTCCTGAATCCAGGCAAATGAAAAGGTCACTTCCCAAAGGGGTATTCACCACAAACTGCAGGGAGGAGGAACCGAACAGTTCATAATATGAATCCCACCCGTTAAAATAGAGGTCATGGTTACCCGGCACGGCAAAACAGCTGAGCGAATCGGCGGGCGGTATCATGGCCGCGAACCGGTTGAAATCCTCCGCATGTCCCGTGGTGAGATCACCCACCATCACGGCGGCCGCAGCACCCGATTCCCTGGCATCACTGAAGAACAGCTCCAGGTTACGGGTGCCGCCTACGTGTGAATCACCCATGGCAAAAACCTTGTAGTCCAAGGTGTTGATGTTGATCTGGGCCGGTCCATGCAGGCTGTTCCACTCCGACGATTGCCTGAAACGCTCCTCCGCGTCCTCATAGGAGGCGATAAATCCCCGCATCTCCATCTTCTCGCACCCGGCCAGGAGGAGCATGAGGGAGATTGGGATTATCCTGGAGTTTAGAATTCCCATGCGATCCCTCCCCTGAAAAAGTATCCGAAATGATTTGCGCTGATATTGAGCATCCCGGCCTGCTTGTACCACGATTCCAGGAGGAACGTCAGGCCCTTCTCCGTGCGGTACCTGCCCTGCAGGTTAAAGAAGGGATTGGTGGACTGGTTCACCAGGTAATAATCCAGGTTGGTGCAGGCCAGTCCGATGTTCCATGGATGGTTCCGTGGTTTCAGGTAGGCGGTTATAGTATAGACCAGGTTGAAATTCTCATGGAGACTCCGTCCGGATCCGTCGCTTGCGTTGGGATCGGTGAATGATGAGTTTACCGAGTAGGTTTTGAAACTGGTGCCAATTTCAAACAGCCAGTGTTCCAGCTTCCCGGTGGAGGCTGTGGCTCCCCAGT
>JAHEEC010000045.1:0-10993 GCA_024640885.1 Bacteroidota bacterium
ATATATAATATCTTCCTCATCATATTTAATAACGGTTCAATCAGGGAAAATTACATATTTTAGCAGGGTAATGCAGGTCATTTTTTCACCACTGTGATTTAAGATATTAACAAACCGATTTATTTGTACCTTTGCACAAGAAAATTCGCCTGATGACGGACTCCAGGGAAGAATATAACCTGCTCAGTACCATAGATAGTCCGGACGACATGAAGTCGTTGACGCCGGAACAGCTAATCCAGCTCAGTGGAGAGTTGAGGCAGTACATCATCGAGATTGTTTCATCAAATCCAGGTCACTTCGGAGCAAGCCTGGGGGTGGTTGAGCTTACGGTGGCCCTTCACCACGTGTTCAATGCACCCCATGACCAGATCATTTGGGATGTGGGACACCAGGCCTATGGCCATAAGATCCTTACCGGCCGAAGGGACATTTTTCACACCAACAGGAAATACGGAGGGATCAGCGGCTTCCCCAGGCCCTCCGAGAGTCCCTACGATGCCTTTGGCGTTGGCCACTCCTCCACCTCCATATCCGCAGCACTGGGCATTGCAGCCGGGAACGATTACAGGGGAGAGAATGACCGCCAGGTGGTGGCTGTGATCGGGGACGGTTCCCTTTCAGGGGGTCTCGCTTATGAGGCACTTAACAATGCGGGCCAGGCAGGCAAGAACCTGCTGGTGATCCTCAACGACAACAACATCTCCATCGATCCCAGTGTGGGGGCCATGAAAGACTACCTGCTGGATATCACCACATCCAAGGCCTACAACAAGGTGAAAAACGATGTGTGGAACCTGCTGGGATTCCTCAGCAAGATCACCCCCAATGCCAGGAAATATGTCCAGAAGATCGAGAATGCCATCAAGTCCATTGTACTGAAGCAGAGCAACCTCTTCGAATCGCTTAACTTCCGGTATTTCGGTCCCATCGACGGACACGACGTGATCCACCTGGCTGAAGTGCTGAGGGACATGAAGGAGATTCCCGGGCCCAAATTGCTGCACGTCATCACCCAGAAAGGAAAAGGGTTCGCCAAGGCAGAAGAGAACCAGACCGCCTTTCATTCCCCCGGCAAATTCAACAGGCATACGGGCGAATTCCTCAAGCGAGCCACCGAGACCCCCGAACCCCCGCTCTACCAGGATGTGTTCGGCGAGACAATCCTGGAGCTGGCACGCACCAATAAAAAAATTATCGGCATCACTCCCGCCATGCCCACCGGATCATCCCTGAAGTTCATGATGGATGAGATGCCCGACCGCACCTACGATGTGGGGATCGCCGAACAGCATGCGGTGACATTCTCGGCCGGACTGGCATCCGTGGGGATGATCCCGTTCTGTAACATCTACTCCTCCTTCATGCAGCGGGCCTATGACCAGGTGATCCATGACGTGGCCATCCAGAACCTTCCGGTGGTCTTCTTCCTGGACCGTGCCGGACTGGTGGGGAGTGACGGGGCCACGCACCACGGGGCATACGACCTGGCCTTTTTCAGGTGCATCCCTGGAATGACCATCGCCTCACCCCTGAATGAGGTCGAGATGCGTGATCTGATGTACACCGCCCAGCTCAGGCCGGCTGGCCCATTCGTGATCAGGTACCCGAGGGGAAGGGGCGTGATGGTGGACTGGAAACAGCCCTTCAGCGAGATCGAGATCGGGAAGGGAAAGCAGCTTAAAGAGGGAACGGACCTGGCCATCCTCTCCATCGGGCCCATCGGTCAGGAGGCCTCCAGGGCCATTGAGGAACTGGAGAAAGAACACATCAGCGTGGCCCATTATGACATGCGCTTTCTAAAACCGCTGGACAACCTGCTGTTAAAAAGTGTATTTTCCAAATTCGACAAGATCATCACCCTTGAGGATGCATCCATCGTGGGTGGGCTGGGCAGCGCCGTCATTGAATACATGAATGACAACAGCTACAGGGCCAAGGTGATCCGGATGGGTATCCCCGACAGGTTCGTGGATCATGGAACACAGCAGGAGCTCTACAGGGATTGTGGATATGATGCCCCGGGCATTACTGCGGCCGCACGGAACCTGGTGGTCTCCAAGATCCTCACCAGGGCCATGTAGGTCAGGTCTCCGAGAGGATGGATACCAGTTTGCTTTCCCTCAACCCCATATCATACGAAGTGGCAATTCTCTGACGTGCAGCCAGGCCCATTTGACGACCGGCATTGAAAGCCAACCTGACCTTTTCCGTGTATTCTTTCTGATCGCCGGTATGGACCACAAATCCTGTCTCTCCAATGATCTCGGGGATCGATGTCACCTCGGTACCCACCGGGATGCATTCACACAACATGGCCTCACAGAGTGTGTTCGGCATGCCTTCGGACAGGCTGAAAAGGCAGAAGACCGTTGCTTCCGAATAGAGCCTGATCAGCTCCCCGGTGCCGGTTACTCCCAGTATGCCCAGGTTGGCAGGGAGATCGGTTTCCATCTGCTCCAGCAATTCCCCGGAGATGCCCACGATCAGGAACTCAAATGAGGGCAACTCTCTTGCCGTCAGGATAAACCTGTCGATCCCCTTCATGAAATAATTCTTCTCACGTTCCACAACCGCCACAGTGATGGCAAGGTTTCTTTTTTCAATTCCCGGCAGCCTGTGGAACAGTTGGGAATCAAATCCGTTTGGAACCACGCGGATCTGTGACCGGGTACGGGGCGCAAAATACCTGATCCCTCCGTACACCACCCCTTCCTGGACCAGCCTGTTCTCGTAATAGATCATACTCTCCGAGTTGGGCAAAAGGCAGGTGGCATGATTCAGGGAATACCGGATGAAGCGGCTTTGCAAACGATTCCGGTGCGCTCCGTAATTGAACCGTTCAATGGCAGCCACATCATACCCTCCCACCACAATAAAGAGTTTTTTCCGGTACAATTTTTTAAAAAAGGCCAGCAACGCAGTGTGCCAGTCCGCGAAACGAATGAAGTAGGCATCATACCTTCGTCCCGAAAACAGAAGGAAGCACAGAAGCCTTAACAATGCCACAAAATAGCTTGTCTGTGAGCGCGTATCAATGAGGTAACTCCGGGTTTGAAAGTGCCGTTCAAGAATCTCCTGGTCCCTGAGGATAAATGCGGATTCCCTTATTTTGAAGTAGACAATTTTCATCTGTTCAGATCCGATAGAATATACCTGAATTTTCCGGTTTTATCTTGAGGCAAATTGGCCATTGTGACCACATGGACCTCATTGAAAAACTTACCCAGTGCCCTCTCCAGTGCGGCCATGTATTCTTTGGGGGGCGGTGTGGCTTTTTCAATCCTGAATTCCACTTTCCCGGGTACTGCCTGAAATACCTGGAAGCGGTGAATGTTTGCAGGATTCTCAGCAAACAGCTCGTTGAGGATATCGGTAAAGAATACCCCGTGTACCCTGCTGCCATCCTTCAGGGTGATGGTGTCGGCAGTGCGGCCCAGCACCTCTTTCATGGCAGGGAGCTTGATCTCAGTGGTTTCATCATATTCGGAAAGCCTTCCTGAGTCCCCGTTTTCGTAACGGATTATCGGCATGGCATAATTATCCAGGTTGGTGACCACAAAACGGCCCTGTTCAAGCCCTGCATGTGAATTATCCTGGTTAAGCACTTCAAGCAGGGCGTGTTCTGTGGCGATATAGAGGCCATTCTTATCCCCCGCATCGAAGGAGATGGAATTGCACTCCCCGCACCCGTATTGGTCATACAGCTTTGACCCGAAGGCGGTTTCAATCAATTTTTTATAGGCTGGGAAGAGGGTTTCAGTGGTGCTTGAGAGGGCCCTGGGTTTGTGGGAAAGGGTGATGTGGTTTGAGAGGATGTACTCCGAGACCTGGATCAGGGCAGAAAGGTATCCACGAATGAAGAGTGGCTTCTCTTTTTCAATTTTCTCAAGCAATCCCGGGATGGTCCTTTCATTCAGGTGAAAGGAGTTGATGATGTGCCGGTTGTAATAAAAGTCCTTTGCCGCTGATCTTATTTTGTAGGATAAGGGCACATGAAGCACAGCAGGGGTTCCCCATAGCTGCACCATGCGATCTCCATAATTGACCCCCATCCATTGATACCACCGGTAAAACGCGGCCCAAGTGAAATTCCGGTCAGGGATATCCCGGAGCAATTTTAAGGGCGGGCCCGTGGTTCCCCCGGTAACCCCTTTCATGACCCTCCTCCGGTCCACATCCCGGGAAACGAGTTGTGGATTCCTTTCCCTGGCAATTTCCTTGGTGAGGATGGGGATTTTCCGGATGTCCTCCGGCTCCTTAATGTCGGCCACGACCAGCTTTTCATTCCTGAACAGCTCCCTGTAATAGGGTACGTGCTCCACCGAGTGGTGGATCAACCGGAGTAATTTTTCGAACTGATATTCCTGCTGCTTCTGCAGGGGCCAGGACTGGCTTTGATTGAGCTCCTTCAGGGTCGCCAGGATAGAAGTCCCGTTGGCCACATCCTGCAGCGGGTAACTAATTTTTTTTGCTATGAAGGACCTGAGGCTCATCTACAATTTCAGCATCGATTTTACCTTCTTAAAGTTAAGCCCAAGAAAGCGCCGGTACAACGATTTTTCTTCATCCTTTCGACTCAACTGCTCGATGATTGGGGCAAACACCCTGTAATTCAATGGATAAATATACCAGAGTGGGGGTATCTTCCGGATCACACCCTGGATGAGGTTGCGCCTTTTCAGTTTCCTGAGGGAGGCCCTGCTTTCAACGATCTCCAGGGATACATTCCTGACGGGGAAAAAATCCACGGAGTAGCTGTGATCACTTCCAGGTTGCACGATGGGGATCACCGATTCGCAGAACCTGGTCTTGCTCATGTTCCGTACCTTTCCCTCGTAAATTATATCGGCAAAACAGAAATTCCCCAGGCTGTAAAATACCCACTTCCCGGAGATCTTTTGAGCCGGTTGCAGGGTATGGGAGTGGTGACCGATGATCAGGTCGGCTCCATCCTTTACAAATCTCCTGGCATCAACCGGCTGGTATCGGTCTGGGTAGAGCCCCCCTTCAAACTTTCCTCCCCAGTGCAACAGCAAAATGACAAAGTAACCCAGTTGTTTATACCTGGTGATTTCACCTGAAATCACTCCCGGGTCGTAAAGATTCAGATGCAGCGGGCAGTCCGCAGGAAGGTTCGGATTGGTATCAGGGTGTACATAGGAGAGCATACAGATTTTCAAATCTTGCCGCTCAAGCAACAGGGGCCTTGCTGCCTCCTCCCGGGAAAGTCCGGCCCCCATATAACCGATCTTCCGGGATTCCAGGAACGCAACTGTTTTTACGAATCCGTCTTTCAGGTTATCGTATACATGGTTATGAGCCAGGGTCACTGCTGAAATATTCAGTTTGTCCAGGTAACTCAAGGCCCCGGGGGTGGTTTTCAACCTGGGTTTCTTCAATTCATTCTCCCCCTCATCCCCGGCAGAAAGACACTCCAGGTTCCCGATGACAAGATCGCAGCACGCAAGGGTCGCACTTACACCCTGAAAAGGATCCGCTCCCTTTTCATGCAAACCAATGTAGGCGTCATTAAAACTGATATCTCCCAGGAATGCTATTCTCATTTCTCTACAAATGTATTGAGCCAGTCCACAAGTTTTTCTCCCTGTACCCTGTAATTGAATAGATCTTCAGCCAGCTTCCGCCCCTCCCTGCCAATGGCATTTCGCAGGGCCTCGTCCGCCAATCCGATTTTAAGCAGTTTTGCAAATTCCTCCACATCCCCAGGCTCGGCGAGCAATGCATTCTTTTCATGGGCCAGGTAGTCGGGAATATCACCCACACGGGTCACCACGGTCAGCCGGCCGGTGGCCAGGTACTCTCCCAGTTTGGTTGGAAAGCCGCCTTCGGCCTGTTTGGTGAATGGCCGTGCCAGCGCCAGGATCCTGCTCTCCCCAAGCAATCCGGGCATCTCGTCCCGTTCAACCCGGCCCGTAAATACGATCCTTTCCGTCAGTCCCAGTGAAGCGATCTGCTCCTCCAGGAGCCTGAATCCTTCGAAATCCGTGGGCCCGATCAGTTGAAGGTTTGTCCCCGGAAACTGTGCGGCAATTTTTGAGAAAGCATCGATCAGCAGGGGCACCCCATCTTTGGTCCCCTGCATGGAACCGCAATAGGTGATCACATTTTTGGACCCGGGACCGGCCTGGCTGAACCGTTCCATTTCTACCAGTATGGGCATCAGATGCATGGTGGCCCCTCTTTTCAAATAGGGTTTGAAATAGGATTCCAGGGCCTTTGAGATCACCACGATCCCGTCAAACCTTGCACAAATCCCCCTCAGGTAGATCCCCAGGCTGATCCTTCCTCCAATGCGGTTCGAATAGGAGAGGAATGGGTACTCGCTTCGTTCCTGGATATATTTTATTCCTAGCAGGCGGGTAAGCAAATAAACCAGGTAGGTGAAACAATTGCTGTATACCCCCATAAACAGGGCATCAATTTTTTGCCTTCTGTGTGCTTTGACTATGAACCGGAGGGTACCGGCCATTCCCCTGTAATAGAGGATCGCCCTTCTGACCTTTCCCGCCGGGCGAATGGGGGTACCAGTGGCGTAGGTAAATGCGATGCCCTGGTAATTGCCTGCGGCTTCCCTGTTTTTTGGTTCCCCCAATTCAGTCGCCTTCGAGACCAGAAGGTCCACCCCGGCCCCTGCATGAATCAGGCCTTTTGCCATGGCAATGATCCGGTTGGTCTGCGCCATCCCATGTGGAAAAGGGTAGTTGGTAATGATCAGGATCCTCATCGGGGCTCATTTAGGCGTTGAAGGTGAACGAGCAGGGAGGTACCCGTACCCGGCAACAACAGGTAGATCAACACAGGCATGTAACGGATTGAGAGCAGGATTACCAGCAAATACCTGAAAAAATAGACGATCAACTTTTGACCGGACTGTTCGGTTCTCCTTGAAAAACGCAACCTCCAGTAGCGGTCGAATACAAATTTCTTTACCTTAAAAAGGTACTTCTGAGGTTCTATGGAGGTCCCTGCCACGTTCCATCCATGTTTTTTTCCCAGCCACTGAAAGGTTTCCGGGGTGAACCTTCCCACATGGATCGGCGGGACATCAAGGTGAACGCCCATCCTGTCATAGAATCTTCTCAAGGTTCCGTTGGGTACCGCCACGATCAGGTTTGATCCCCGGTTTCCAAGTTTTCCGAGAGATTGAAAGACCAGGTCAAGGTCATCCATATGTTCAAGCACCTGGAACATGCAGATCACATCAAACCGGGGAAGATCCCCTTCCGCCAGCTGGGAGATGGATTTGCTGTAACATTTGAATCCTTTTCTTTGAATCTCTTCCACCCCTGGCCCCGAGTATTCGGTACTGTGGATGCGATTCCTGTCTTGAATGAGGGGGGACACCTTCTCCAGGAACGATCCATTTCCCGCGCCGATTTCCAAAAGGGCCGAATCTGCTCTAAGATCCGCATGGCTTATGATCTCAATGGCCCGGTCATACTCCCACTTGTCAGACGGGAAGCTGAAGGCCCTGTAATATAGTGCCGAATATATCTCCATGTTCCCGGCAGTATAGGGCCAGGCAAATCCATACCTGCACTGGCTGCAGCTGTAAAATTCACAATGATCCGACTGCCAGAGGGACTCTATCTCTTTTGAGATCTTCAAGGATTGCCCTGGATTATCAGGAATGACCATTGATCCCGCCAAACCCGGATCAAGTGCGAACACCCTTCTGGTGTGGGTTGAATTACAAACCGGACAATGTCTCTTGGCAATCATTCAGTTATGCATGTTTTGCAACGGCGTTACTCCTTTGATAATTCACATAAAAGCCGAGAAGAAGAAGGAAATATACCACACCGGCAATGAGCCTGGTATAGGCTGCTCCCTCTACGCCCAGGTATTTGGGAAGCACTATAAAGCCCGCGGTATTTACGACCCCAAGTACAAAATTTGAATTCCTGATTTTCTTACCCAATCCCTTGGCGCTGATGAACCGGTTCAGGAAGTCCCCGAATCCATGAAGCAGGGACCCAATGGCAATGTAATAGGATAAGCCGATCACCGGTAAAAAATCTTCTGTATAGAGCAGCACCACAATTTCGTCAATGAAAATTAAAAATCCTGCAAGCGCAACAACTCCAAAACCTACGGTAACGAGGATCACCTTTAGCGGGATTTTGGCATAGGAGACGAATGCCTTGAAGAAAGTGATCCCGAAGGAGGAGGGCAACATGGTAAGGGGCATGGCCGCGGTGATCGCCAGTGAATAATAGCCCACATGCTCGTTGTCTATGTAGTAGCTTATGGTAATGCCAGCCAGGTAACTGCTCGCCACCCCCGTGATGGCACCCAGGTAGATGGGGAATCCGTACCCCCTGTTTTCTCTCCTCATGAGGGGCAGAAATTTACTTTTCAATCCGAATTTCGGTTTGATAAACACGATCAGTACGACCACGATGGTTCCTATGGCCACCAGGTGTGAAATCAGGGCCGTGGTGAGGTTGAACTTGGAGAAGTATTGCAGCAAAACTGCCAGCACAATATAGACCAGTTTTGGACCGATCCTCAACACGGAGAGGCTGTAGATCCGGTTGCTTCCCTGCAATAATTGTTCAAAGCAGAGTTGAAACGGGAATATAAAAAGCAGGGGCAGTGAATACCTGATCAGGGGGCCCAGGTTATTTCCAAACAACCGGTGTTCAAAAAAGGAGAAGACAAGGCTGACCACCACCAGCAAAAGGCTGCTGAAGGCTGCAATTTTCAGAATATCCCCGGCCAGTTCTCTTTTCTGAAGGGTATCGTCTGTTTTTGCAAGGATCAATCCCCCTGTGTAAAAAAAACCAAAAGTGAGGAAAGTAACGGCCAGTGAAAACAGATTGATCAGGAACTTGAAATCACCATATTGTTCTTTTCCCAGGTACCTGGTATTGACGATGCTGATCAGGATCCCCACAATCAGACTGAGCACCATGGAGGTAAAAAGGCTTGCGCTTTTTTTCGCCTTATCTGTGAGGGCCAGATTCGCCTTGAAAGCTTCTGCGAAAACGGATAATTGACTTTTCAGAAAACCCACAGTGAATAAAGTTCTTGTAAGCCAAATATAGCATGGATTTATTTACGAAGGTGAATATAATATCCCCTGTCCGGATTCCCCGGGGATAATCCGGCAGCGCAACCAGGGATCCCGGGAACGGCTCAAAGAGAATTGAACCTCCATGATCCGGCCTGTGGTGGAATATGCCCTGGCAGTGATCCTACAGATCGAACTTGATTCCCTGGGCCAGCGGCAATGCAGTTCCGTAATTGATGGTGTTGGTCTGCCTTCGCATGTATGCCTTCCAGGCGTCGGAACCCGATTCCCTTCCGCCCCCGGTCTCTTTCTCGCCTCCGAAGGCTCCCCCTATTTCGGCTCCGGAGGTGCCAATATTGACATTGGCGATCCCGCAATCGGAACCCATACCTGAAAGGAAAAGCTCTGCTTCCCGCAGGTTCAGTGTGAAGATGGCCGACGAGAGCCCCTGGGGCACATCGTTGTTCAGGGCAATAGCCTCCTGGACGGAACCCGCCCTGATGAGGTACAGCAGGGGTGCAAAGGTTTCATCCTGTACAATTTGAAAATGGTTCTTCACTTCGGCAAGTGCGGGGACCACGTAGGTTCCGGTTTCGTAACCGGGTCCATCCAGCACCTCCCCGCCAAAGAGGATGGTGCCCCCCTCCTTCTTCACCTTTTCAATGGCACCGGTAAAGAGCTCGACCGCACTCCTGTCCACCACCGGGCCCACCAGCACTTTCTCATCCAGGGGATTGCCGATGCGGCCCGAAACCTGCCTGTAGGCTTTTACAAGCCTCTCTTTCACCTCGTCATACACTTTCTCATGAATGATCACCCTACGGGTGGAGGTACATCTTTGACCGGCCGTTCCCACAGCCCCGAAAACAATGGCCGGTATGGCCAGGTCCAGGTCCGCATTCGAGGAGACGATCAGTGCATTGTTCCCGCCAAGTTCCATGATGGTGCTTCCCAGCCTTTCACCCACGATGCCTGAAATATGCTTTCCCACCCTAGTGGAACCTGTGACAGAGAAAAGCGGGATCCTTTTGTCCCCGGCAAAGTTGTCGCCCATGACAGAGGATCTAGCCACCACCAGGTTGAATACCCCCTCCGGAACATTGTTCTTTTGAAGCACCTTGCTGATGATATGGTGAATGGCAATGGCGGTCAGCGGTGTTTTTGAGCTGGGTTTCCAGATCACCACATCACCGGCCACCGCAGCGATCATGGCGTTCCAGGCCCATACGGCCACCGGGAAATTGAAGGCGGTCACCAGCCCGAGGATCCCAAGGGGATGGTACTGGTCATACATCCGGTGCTGGGGCCTCTCCGATTGCATGGTGAAGCCATAGAGCTGCCGGGATTGTCCCACCGCAAAATCACAGATATCGATCATCTCCTGGACCTCTCCCAGTCCCTCCTGGTAGATCTTACCCATTTCCAGGGTCACCAGGAAGCCAAGGTCCTCCTTGGATTCCCTCAGGGCCAGCCCGATCTGCCGGACCACCTCCCCCCTCATGGGCGCAGGAACCGTTTTCCAGGTTTTGAAAGCCTCTTCAGCGGTGCGGACCACTGTTTCGTAATCCTCCTCTGTAGCGTTGATCACCTCGGCAATGGACTCCCCGTCAATGGGTGATATCGAGGAGGTTACCCCTCCCCTGGTATTGAGCCAATGCTGTCCGGTGGTTGCACCCGGATTCTCATTCTGGATCCCCAACCTGTTGAGCACCTGAATAACTCTGTCTTTAAATTCCTTTTCCATGAGACCGGTTTTTTGTGATTAATGAACCACAAAATTAACAATGGAACCCGTAATAAAAGATATTTTAGAACATGAGCTTATCCCAACGGTTGCAGGCTTGTCAATTATCCTGAAAAACATTAACTTCGCAGCGCCTAAAAAAGGTGCCAGTGAACCTTCTGGGAGCACAGTAGTTCTTAATTTATTGAATCATATATTGCCCAGGTGGC
>JAHEEC010000045.1:11093-32227 GCA_024640885.1 Bacteroidota bacterium
CATATATTGCCCAGGTGGCGGAATTGGTAGACGCGCTGGTCTCAAACACCAGTGATAGCAATATCGTGCCGGTTCGATCCCGGCCCTGGGCACAACCCACAACTTTCATTACCGGATGTCAGAAATTATTACAACCAATGGAGAGAAGCAGCTGGCCATCGACAAGCGCTACCTGAAGATGGCCAGGATCTGGGCTTCCAACTCCTATTGCATTCGCAGAAAGGTGGGGGCACTCCTGGTAAAGGACAAGATGATCATTTCGGATGGATATAATGGCACCCCTTCAGGCTTTGAGAATGAGTGCGAGGATGAGCACGATACCACCAAATCCTATGTCCTCCATGCGGAAGCAAATGCCATTACCAAGGTGGCCAAATCCAACAACAGCAGTGATGGCTCTACACTCTACATCACCACCTCTCCATGCATGGAGTGTTCCAAACTGATCATCCAGGCCGGAATAATCAGGGTGGTCTTCGAAGAGAAATACAGGATCACCGACGGACTGGATTTATTGGAGAGGGCAAAGATCCAGCTGGTCCACCTGCCCGGGACCACCAACGGGAATTGAAAACGGGTAGAGACATTGGGTATAGACATTGGGTATAGACATGTGGGAGAAAAGGGAAGTGATAATGGGGAGTGAGAAGTCCCGGAAGGAGGCAATACAATGAGGATAAAGAGAGACAAACTGATCATATTCTTACCGGTGATTATCAGCGTGGCACTGGTTATCGGGATCCTGATGGGCAACTGGCTCACCACCATCCGGGTGCGTAACATTGTGTCCGATGAGGTCAACAGGCAGAAATTCTCCATTCGCCCGGGGCTCAATTCGGGATCGGCATTATCCCTGACCCCAAAAGGAAACAAGGTCTCCTCGGCCATCCAGTATATCCTTAATGAATATGTGGATACCATCAGCCTGTCCACCCTGAATGAAGAGGTCCTTCCTGCCCTGGTCGAGGAGCTGGATCCGCATTCCATGTACATTCCGGCCAGGGAATTTCAGCGCTTCTCCGAACCCCTGGTGGGAAACTTCAGCGGCATCGGAGTATCCTTCAACATGACCGACGATAGCGTGGCCATTATCAATACCATCCCCAACGGTCCCTCCGAAATGGTAGGTGTGATGGCGGGTGACCGGATCATTATGGTGGATGACTCCCTGGTGGCCGGGGTCAACATGCCCAGTGACGATATTGTAAGAATGCTGAAGGGACCCAAAAACACAGTGGTGCGGGTTACCATCTATCGCCGGGGGGAGAAAAAACCCATTAATTTCGAGATTACCCGGGACGATATTCCCATCTACAGCGTGGATGTGGCTTACATGGTGGATGATGAAACCGGCTACATCAAGATCAGCCAGTTTGCCCAGACCACCTACCGCGAGTTTATGGAAGCCATAGAGAAGCTCAAAGCCCAGGGTGAAAAGAAACTGATCGTTGACCTCCGGAGAAATGGAGGAGGCATCATGGAGGCTGCCACAATGATAGCCGACCAGTTCCTGGATGAAGGACAGTTAATAGTATATATGGAGGGGCGGTCCAGGCCCAGGGAAAACGATTATGCGACCTCCCGGGGGATCCTTAAGGATGATAAAGTGGTGGTCCTTATCGATGAGTCAAGTGCCTCTGCCAGCGAGATCCTGGCCGGTGCCCTCCAGGACAATGACCGCGGACTGGTGATCGGAAGAAGGTCCTTTGGAAAGGGCCTGGTGCAGGAGGAAATGAGATTCTCCGATGGTTCGGCAATCCGGCTCACCGTGGCCAGGTATTATACCCCCACGGGAAGAAGCATCCAGAGGCCTTACGAGAACGGCAAGGAAGATTACTACCATGATTTCAGCAACCGGATCGAACGGGGAGAACTGGAACACCAGGACAGCATCAAGTTTGATGATGCTCAGAAATTCATTACCCCGGGAGGAAAGATTGTTTACGGAGGGGGCGGAATCATGCCCGATGTGTTTGTTCCAGTAGATACCACAGGATCCTCTGATTATTACAACCGGGTCAGGAGCCTTGGACTCATGTACCGTTTTGCATTTTACTATACAGACAGGCACAGGGAATCCCTGGAACCTTTCACCACCGCAAAGGATATTGAGGCCTACCTGGATGACCATGATATTCTCAATGCGTTCGTCCAGTATGCCGGTGAAAAAGGGGTAAAGCCCGATTACGCTGATATCAGGACCTCTAAAATTATCCTGGAAAAGACCGTCAAAGCCTATGTGGCGCGGAACATCATCGACAATGTTGGATTTTATCCGATCATTGCAGACATCGACAACACCCTCCAGGTAGCCATAGATACCCTTTCACGTCTTTAACCGGCCGCTCCGTTAAACCATTTCTTATTTGCATCATCAAAGTAGGTGAATTGAGATTCAATCACTTATTTAATCGATGTATTATGAAAAATCAATGGATAAATAGAGCCGGGATCGTCCTGGTGGCAGCCATGATAGCCACCGGTCTGAATGCCCAGTCACCCGGCAAAGGGCATCGCGGGTTGGCACAAAACCTCTCACTGGAACTTTCCGAAGAGCAGCAGGCACAGATGACCGGGCTCAGGACTGCGCATTTCAAAACCATGAATCCGTTGCAAAACAAAATGGCCGAGTTGAAGGCAAAGGAACGGACGCTGCTTTCGGAGGAGCAGGTGGACATGAAAGCCATTTACAATGTGATCGATGAACAGACCGCCCTGTTGAACAAAATAAGAAAATTGCAGGCCGAGCACAGGGTAAATGTCAGGGGGATCCTCACCGATGAACAGGTTATGAAAATGGAGCTCAGGAGGCATCCCGCCAACCGTCCGGGGAGACACGGGAATAATTCCTCAAGACCTGCTTTCAGGGGAGGTCCCTATCACAAAAATGTGGGTTAGTTAGTAGTGTTAGCGGGTCCGCCTTTACAGATTTCCTTGATGAGATCATTCCCGGGCGGACCCGTTTTTTATGAATTATCGGGCAGGTAAAACCCTGCTATTTTTTTTTCACCATATCCGCGATGGCCGCCGCGGCTTCCCGGGGCTCCTCGATAAAACCCATGTGCCCGCTCTCCGCGAGGCGCAGAACCTTTGCGTGGGGAACCAGTGATCCAAGCCGTTCAAACACCTCCACCGGAATATAATTATCCTTCATTCCGCCGATAAGCAAAAGCGGTAACCGGGATTCCTGCATGATCTTTGTCCGGTCGGGCCGTTGCTTCATTCCATTGAGGATGGCCTCGATCCCCAGATCGGAATTCCCCAGCGCGATATTCCGTACCCGCTCCACCTCCTTGTTTAAAGATTCCGCATTGTCGTCCGCAAATCCCTTGGGGATATTCACATTGATGATCTGCCTTTTTTTCTGGCACCTCACCAGGCTGATCTCCCGGTCCCGGTTCATTTTCTTCTCCTCCGAATCTGCAAAGCAGGTGGAGTGAAACAGTGAATACCCTGTCAGCCTTTCCGGAAAATATTCCACAAATGCCAAGGCCACATATCCTCCCATGGAGTGACCGACCAGGAATACCTGATCAATATGCGCATCTTCAATCACAGCAAAAACCGAACCCGCCAGATCATCCATGGTATGAACCTTCCCCCAGGTTCCGGACCGCCCATGGCCTGGCAGATCCATGGTGACCACCCGGTGGTGTTCCATGAGAAGTTCCTCAAAATTTGCCCATATCTCACCGGTTTCAAGGTAACCGTGCAGCAGGAGGATGGCGGGACCCTTTCCCCGGTCATTGTAAACAACCTCTACCCCTTTATAAATGATCTTTTTTTGCATGACACTAGGGTTTTAATTGCATCAGGCCCTCGATCTCATCCACTTCCATGGGAATCCCCTCCATGAGGTCAACCGCTCCCCCCTTCCTGATCAGTATGTTGTTCTCAAGCCGGATTCCCATCTCCTCTTCCGGGAGATAGATGGCCGGTTCGCAGGTAAGCACCATCCCCGGCTCAAAGGGAGCAGACCGTTCAAATGGATCATGTACATCCAGGCCCAGGGAGTGGGAGGTGCCGTGCATGAAGTATTTTTTCCACAGGGGTTCCTCCGGATGCTGAGCCCTGGCTTCCTTCAGTGAATAAAGCCCCAGCCTGATGTGCTCTTCCTCCCAAAGCTGGCCCACACGTTCATGAAATTCTGCCATCAGGATGCCCGGCACCATCATATCCTTTGCTTTCCTGAATACCCTCAATACCGCTTCATAGACCTTTCGCTGCCTTTTGGTGAAGCGCCCACTGACCGGGATGGTCCGGGAGCAGTCCGCTGCATAATTGTTCACTTCGGCCCCGAAATCCATCAGGAGCAATTCTCCTTCATGACAAATGTTGCTGTTGGCCACATAATGAAGGATCATGGCATTCTTGCCGCAGGCCATGATGGGCTCATAGGCATGGCCCCGGGCACCCCCGGCGATAAATTCTGCGATGACTTCAGCCTCAACCTCATACTCCCATACACCCGGCTTCATCATCTTCAGCACCCTCAAAAAAGCCTCCCCTGTAATGGCAGATGCCTTTCTGATCTCCTCCACCTCTTCGACCTCTTTCACCATCCTCAGGTTGGTCATCAAAGGGCCGAGCAGCGCCTTCACCTTGTCGGGATGCTGACCCGAAATCCTGTCAACGGGCACATTTCCCGAAGTATAGATTGTAGATGCCCCCGGAACCAGCATGCCGATCAACTCATCCAGATCTTCCAGCCACCTCACTTCACTGACGCCTGATTGCATGGCAGCTTCAGCCCGGGTCAGCCCGGGTCCGGCCCACAGGAAGCTTTTGGGTGTGGGCTTCCTGATGCAGAGAATCTCGTGCAGGTGGGGATCTGCATGACCGGGAGCAAGAAGGAGAACACTGTCTTCCTGTGCAATCCCTGCAAGGTAAAAGAAATCTGAGTGTTGCCGGTAGGGGTAATACTGGTCTCCATTCCTCAGCACCTGCTCATTGGAACCCACAATTGCCACCGATCCCTGGGTCATTAACTCCGCCAGTTTAGCCCTGTTCCTCGTAAAAAAAGTGCTGGTTATGGGAGTGGATTTCATGCCTGGATGCGGGTTTCTCTATTTCGTTCAAGGTAGAAATAAAGTGT
Source organism: Bacteroidota bacterium (assembly GCA_024640885.1). GTDB lineage: Bacteria > Bacteroidota > Bacteroidia > Bacteroidales. The sequence continues at coordinate 16,189 of JAHEEC010000045.1, forward strand.
TGTAGGAAATGTAAACCTCGAAATCAGCAGCCTCAGAAAATGCTATATTTGTTATTCACTCCTTGCAATTTAAGTAATTATTTTAATTGTAATCATATGTCCGGAATTTTCACTTCTTCCATTGGAAAGAAACTATTGATGTCCCTGGCAGGGATTTTTCTGATCGTTTTCCTGCTGGTTCACATGGGGATCAACCTGCTGGTGATCATCTTTGACGATCCCATTGTTTATAACAGGGCAGCTCACTTCATGAGCACCAATATCCTGATCAAGATCTTTGAGATCGTCCTCTTCGGCGGGATCCTGCTGCACGTAATCTACGCCCTGATCCTCCAGGCACAGAACTGGATCGCCCGGCCCAAGAGGTACAACAAGATCAACTTTGCGAACACCTCCTTCTTCTCCAAATTCATGATCCATACTGCGCTGATCATCCTGGTGTTCCTGGTGATCCATATGGCGGATTTCTATTTTAAGGCCAAGTTTGGCCATGGCGCCGAGATCCTTGTGGATGGGGTCATGTACCACGATTTCGCCTCCGAGATTGTGGATAAATTCAAGATGTTATCCTTTGTGATATTCTATATCGCTGCCTTTATTTTCCTTGGATTCCACCTGATCCATGGCTTTCAGTCAGCCTTTAAAACCCTGGGCCTGGATCATAAAAAGTATAACCCGGCGATACAGCTGGCAGCTATCATTTATACCGTGGCAGTGGTGGCAGGATATTCCATCATACCCCTGATGATCTACTTTTTGTAATAATACATAATATTGAATATGGTTAAGCTTCATTCCCGAATTCCAGAAGGACCTTTGGCAGAAAAATGGTCAAACTACAAGTCCAACCAGAACCTGGTTAACCCGGCTAACAAGCGCAAGCTGGATGTGATCGTTGTGGGTACCGGACTTGCCGGGGCTTCTGCTGCTGCTTCACTTGCAGAAATGGGATTCAAAGTCAAATCGTTCTGTTACCAGGACAGCCCCAGGCGCGCACACAGCATCGCCGCACAGGGGGGCATCAATGCAGCCAAAAATTACCAGAACGACGGTGACAGCATCTACCGCCTCTTCTTTGACACCGTCAAGGGGGGCGATTACCGGTCCCGGGAGGCCAATGTATACCGGCTGGCCGAGGTGAGCAACCAGATCATCGACCAGTGCGTGGCACAGGGGGTTCCCTTTGCCCGTGAATACGGCGGGACACTGGACAACCGCTCCTTCGGCGGGGCGCTGGTTTCCAGAACCTTTTACGCCAGGGGGCAGACCGGTCAGCAATTGTTGCTGGGAGCATACCAGGCCCTGAGCCGCCAGATCAAAAAAGGGAACGTGGAAATGTTCCCCCGCATGGAGATGTACAACCTGGTGGTGGTGGATGGAAAAGCAAGAGGCATCATCGGAAGGGATGTGATCACCGGAAAACTGCAGCGATTCAGCGCCCATGCAGTGGTGCTGGCATCGGGTGGATACGGCAACGTATTTTTCCTCTCCACCATGGCCATGGGGGCCAATGCAAGTGCCGCCTGGCAATGCTATAAGAAAGGGGCAATCTTTGGGAATCCATGTTTTGTCCAGATCCATCCCACCTGCATCCCGGTCCACGGCGATTACCAGTCGAAGCTTACCCTGATGAGTGAAAGCCTTCGCAACGACGGGCGCATCTGGGTTCCCAAAAAGAAAGAGGATGCGGTGCGCCTTCAGAAAGGTGAAGTGAAAGGGACCGATATCCCTGAAGAGGATCGCGATTATTACCTGGAAAGGCGCTATCCTGCCTTCGGGAACCTGGTCCCCCGGGATGTGGCTTCCAGGGCAGCGAAGGAACGCTGCGATGCCGGATTCGGGGTAAATTCAACCGGTCTGGCAGTCTTCCTGGATTTTAAGGACGCCATTGGAAGGCTGGGAAAGGATGTGATCGAAGCCAAGTACGGGAACCTGTTCCAGATGTATGAAAAGATCACTGACGACAATCCTTACGAGGTGCCCATGATGATCTACCCGGCCATCCACTACTCCATGGGTGGGATCTGGGTCGATTATGAGCTGCATACAACCATCCCGGGGCTTTTCGCCACCGGTGAATCGAATTTTTCAGATCACGGGGCCAACCGGCTGGGCGCATCTGCGCTTATGCAGGGGCTGGCAGATGGCTATTTTGTACTGCCCTATACCATCCAGAATTTCCTGGCTGCGGAGATCAATACCCCCAGGTTTAAAACAGATATTCCCGAATTTGACGAAGCTGAGAAGGAGGTCAGAGAGCAATTGGAAAAACTGATGGCGGTCAAAGGCGGTCAGACTGTGGACACCCTCCATAAAAGGCTGGGCAAGATCATGTGGGATTACGTGGGAATGGCCAGGAACAAAGAGGGGCTGATCAAGGCCGGGGAAGAGATCCGAAAACTGAAGGAGGTCTTCTGGGCCGAGGTCAAAATCCCCGGGGAGCTGGATGACCTCAACCCGGAACTTCAAAAAGCCAGCCGCCTGGCCGATTTCCTGGAACTTGGTGAGTTGATGGCCATGGATGCCCTCAACAGGGAAGAATCCTGCGGGGGACACTTCAGGGAGGAGTTCCAGACCGGTGAGGGTGAGGCACTGCGCAATGACAAGGACTTTACCTATGTGGCCGCCTGGGAATACAAAGGACCCGGAAAAGATCCGGTACTGATCAAGGAGCCATTGGTATTTGAAAACATTGAAGTCAAGCAAAGAAATTACAAATAACATAAGATCTGCGATGAACCTTAAACTGAAAATCTGGCGGCAGAAGGACCCCAATACCAGGGGTAAGTTCGTAAATTATAAATTGAATGATATATCACCGGACAGCTCCTTCCTGGAGATGCTGGATGTCCTGAATGAAGAGCTGGTCTCCCTGAACGAAGAGCCGGTGGTCTTTGATCACGACTGCCGCGAAGGCATCTGCGGCGCCTGTGGCATGTACATCAACGGCCATCCTCACGGTCCCGATTCACTGATCACGGTGTGCCAGCTCCACATGCGAAAATTCAAGGATGGCGATACCATAGTCATCGAACCCTGGCGGGCCCGCGCTTTCCCGGTCATTAAGGACCTGATGGTGGACCGTTCGGCTTTCGACATCCTGATCCAGGAGGCCGGATATATCTCGGTGAATACGGGGAGTGCCCCCGATGCCAACAGCATCCCGGTGAAAAAGGATTATGCGGATCTCTCCATGGATGCTGCGGCATGCATTGGATGCGGGGCCTGTGTGGCCGCCTGTAAAAATGCTTCGGCCATGCTCTTCGTAGGAGCGAAGATTTCCCACCTGTCGCTGCTGCCCCAGGGAAAAATAGAAGCCCGGGAGCGGGTGAACAGAATGGTGGCAAAAATGGATGAACTGGGATTTGGCAACTGTACCAATACAGGAGCCTGCGAGGCAGAATGTCCCAAAGGGATCAAGCTCACCAACATTGCACGGTTGAACAGGGAGTATTACAAGGCCGCCCTCTGATCCCCTCCACGTTTCCTATTTTGGCTGGCGGGACCTGATGGACAACTCCCCTGCAAGCCGCCCGATCAGGTATGCACCAAATACCATCAGTGCGGGGAATTTAGCCACGATTTTCAAATGATCTGTCTCTGAAAGGATCAACAGGACCGCGGTGATGACCAGAATAAAAATGAGGTCCGGCAGGATGATTTTCAATTTCATGGGATTCTTTTTCAGGTGATACAATGATAATCGTGAACCATGGGTCCGCTAACCGCGCATGGTCTCTTCCACCTCTTCAATGGTCTTGGGGATGGGGGTTCCCAGAACCCGGCTCCCGTTGGAGGTGATCACAATATCGTCTTCGATTCTCACTCCGCCGAAACCCATGTAGGATTCCGCCCTGGAGTAGTTGATGAATTGCTCAAATTTTTTCTCACCCTTCCATTTGCTGATCAAAGCAGGGATGAAATAACATCCCGGTTCGATGGTCATCACAAATCCGGTTTCCAGCTGGCGGCCCATCCTCAGGTAAGCAAGACCGAACTGGTCACTTCGCTTCAGGGTGTCGGTATAGCCCACATTGTTCTCACCAAGGCCCTCCATATCATGCACATCGAGTCCCATCATATGGCCCAGGCCGTGTGGAAAGAAAAGGGCATGGGCACCTGCTGCAACCGCCTCATCCACGTCCCCCTTCATGAGCCCCAGCTCCTTTAAACCGCCAGCTATGATCCTGGCAGCAGCCAGGTGCACTTCACGGTTGGTCCTTCCCGGAACGGAAGCCGCAATGCTTTCGACATTGGCTTTCAGCACCAATTCATAGATCTCCTTCTGCCTGGTGGAGAATTTTCCACCCACAGGAAAAGTCCTGGTGATGTCACTTGCATAACACATCTCCGTCTCCGCCCCCGCATCGCAGATCACCAGCCTTCCCTCGATAAGCTCATTGCCATGATAATGGTTGTGCAGGGTCTGCCCATCCATGCTCAGGATGACAGGAAATGCAACCGGTCCGCCGTGTGACAGGGCAATCCCCTCGATGGCCCCGGAGAGCTCATGTTCGAAATTCCCCGGAAATCCCATCTTCATTGCCGTAGTGTGCATGATCCCCGCCACATCCACAGCCTTCTCGATCTCGGCAATTTCGTATTGATCCTTCACCGACCGGAGCTGTACCACCGCCGCGATGAGTTCCCTGGAGACATACTCCTGAACACCCTCACAATCGGTACCCAGCATTCCGGCCAGCCTGATCACCTGATCTCCCCGGTAAGGAGGAAGAATGTGGACCCTTCTGCCCGAATCCAGGGCCTTCTTCAGCTCCCCTTCCAGCGCTCCAAGTCCTTTGGTAGATTCCACGGCCACTTCTGAAGCCATCTCGGTCACAGAGGGCTGGGTTCCCATCCAGATAATATCTTCGAGGGTCAGGTCATCCCCGTAGAGGGTATCCTTTCCTCCATCCACATCACAAATCCCGTGAAATCCAGGTTTCCCTATCCCGAAGAAATAGAGGAAACTGCTGTCCTGCCGATAATGAAATGTATTGTCCTTATAATTCATGGCACTCTCCTCATTTCCTGGGAAGAGGATCAAACCCTCTCCCACAAGTTCCCGAAGTAGTTTTCTCCGCTGCCAGTAGATTTCTTTTGGAAACATATGCTTATAGTTTTAGTTGTGAATGATTTACAATATTAGAGTTATAAAAATAGCCTCAATTTTTGACAAACGGCGAAAAAATGACAATTACTTTGTTCATTAAAAAGGCTCTTGTGAACCCTGGAGGCGATCCATCCGGTTAAATTTCTCCGATCTGACCCAAATATCGTAACCTTTTCATACACAAACCGTAAAAAATTGCGAATAGTGTTGCACGGTAATAATAAATTTCTATATTCGCACTGTAGAAGCCCAGGTTCAACCTTTTATTAACAATTTTACTAACATGCCCTATCGCCGACTTCCCAACACTGACTCTGCGCGCCTGAAATCCCTTAAGTCCGCGCAGGACAAAGGAAAAGATGTCCCCCCGTTCAAGCTGGCTTTCAGCCCTACCTCCTACCGAAAGATCCAGGGAGTACTCCCCCTGTTTGAAACAGCCATCCACGAACATAAGAATTCGCTGAACATCCAGGCGGATAAGAACAAGGAGTATCAAAAACGGCTCAGGAAGGCCAGGCTGTACATTTCACACTTTATCCAGGTGGTCAACATGGCCATTTCGCGCGGCGACATGGTCCCGGAGACCAGGAGCTTCTTTGACCTTGAGGATGAAGAAAAAAGGGTACCCTCCCTCAACTCGGAAGATGAGGTGATCCTCTGGGGAAAAAAATTAATCGATGGTGAACGTGAAAGGCGGATGAAGGGCATGAGCCCCGTCACCAATCCCACCATTGCCGTTCTGAAGGTCCACTATGATAAATTCATGGAGTACCACAATTACCAGAAAAGCCTGAAAGACAGAAGTCAGCGTGCACAGCAACTTCTAAATGATAAACGCTCGCAGGTGGATGGGGTGATCCAGCAAATCTGGAACGAGGTGGAGCACACCTTCAATGACCTTCCGGAAGAGTTGCGCAGGGAAAAGGCAGAAGAGTACGGGCTGGTTTATGTATTCAGGAGGAATGAACTGAACAACGTCAATCAATTTCAGTCTTCCCGTGTGGAAGGGACCGGTTAGAGAAACCTCCCGTCTGGTACGACCACAGCACAAAAAAGAAGGCAAACGAAAGCAGGCTGATCACGGCCGCCATGGGCATCATGGAGCTGGTACCTATTTCTTCCAGCATATCATCGGCACTCCCCCTTGCATAAAAATAGTAGTAGATCACACCCATGGTGTTATTCACAAAATGCGCCAGTATGGGAAACCATATGGATCGCCCGTAATACATCAGGTACCCCAGGATTATCCCCAGTGCAAATCTGGGAAGGAAAGAGAAGAACTGGAAGTGAAATGCACTGAAGAGGAAGGCGGTGATCAATATGGCCACGTGTGCATTTTTTACCATCCCGATCATCAGACGTTGCAATAGTCCCCTGAAGATCAGTTCCTCCCCCACTGCGGCAATCACGCCGATCATCAGCAAATTCACCAGCAACCCCCAGAATGTACGCGTTGTGGTAAAAGCACGCATGATCTCCTCGGCATCATCTTCGAGCATGCGAAGAAAGTTGTCCACGCCCCGGATGGGGAATTCCATTTTCAAATTGATTTCAGCCAGGTAATTGATAAACGGCACCACCGAGATCATCATGGCGATGACCAGCAACAGGGGCAGGCTCCTGGCAGGATTCCCAAACTGGTAATAGGAAAAGAGGTCGCCCTCAAAAAGGTATGAGAAGAGAAAGGCCGGAATGATAAATGTCCCTGTGGCCCCCAGGATCTGGATCAGTTTGGATGCCGCCACGTACCGGGGATCGTCAAAGGATCCCAGGGTGAGCACTTCTGAAACCCTGAAACCATAGATCCATGCCGCCAGGAATGCCCCCAGGAACTGGAAGGCGAGTCCCACAATAAAGAGGATAACCACCGTAAACAGGAATTTTTCGGCTGGCCTCATCCCCGCCAGCAATGCGCGCTTGCCCACTAATTTTTGTATTTTTGATGCGAATTTAAAGCACAAAGAAAGCAATTTGACAGGTTAGTTCCTACATTAATTATGCACCATGCAGATTGACGGCCTTGAACTTGGTCACCAGCCCCTTTTCCTTGCACCCATGGAGGATATCACCGATCCCTCCTTCAGGTACCTGTGCAAAATGTACGGGGCAGATGTGATGTATACCGAGTTCATTTCGTCCGACGGGCTCATCAGGGATGGGGCCAAGAGTGTGAAAAAACTGGAAATCTTCGATTATGAACGGCCCATGGGGATCCAGTTGTACGGACACCTGGTGGACTCGATGGTGGAAGCCACCCACCGGGCGCTGGAATCCAAGCCGGAGCTCATCGATATCAACTTCGGTTGTCCGGTCAGGAAAATTGCCAACCGGGGAGCCGGAGCCGGCATGCTGGCCAACATTCCATTGATGATGGAAATGACCCGGGCCATCGTGGAAGCCTCTACGGTCCCGGTTACGGTAAAAACCAGGCTGGGCTGGGACGACCAGCACAAGGTGATCGTAGAGGTGGCCGAACAGCTCCAGGACCAGGGGATCCGGGCACTGACCATCCATGGCCGGACCCGTGCCCAGATGTACAAAGGACAGGCGGACTGGACCCTCATCGGTGAGGTGAAGAATAACCCCCGCATGCACATTCCCATTATCGGCAACGGGGATATCACCCACCCGGTGGAGGCCAGGGAAGCCTTTGACAGATACGGGGTGGACGGGATCATGATCGGAAGGGCAGCTGTGGGAAAACCCTGGCTGTTCCGGCATGTAAAACACTACCTTGAATCCGGGGAGTTGCTTCCCGATCCCACAGTAGCTGAGAAGGTGGAGATGGCAAAGCTTCATTTCACAAAATCCCTTGAAATTAAATCAGAGCCAGTGGGCGTTTATGAAATGCGCCGCCACTTTTCAAACTATTTCAAAGGATTGCCCCACTTCAGGGAGATGCGGATCAAATTGCTCACCACCCTGGAGGTGGAGGAGGTCTTTGCACTCCTGGAAAAGATCAGCCAGGAGTATGGCGATCACAGGCCAGAGTTGGCCGGGGGATTCTGGGATAAGTCATGAGTGAAGGCGGATCTGAAGGGATGATTATTCGTTGTTCTCGGCCCGCTTGGGGTAATCCAGGTTGTAATGGAGCCCCCTGCTCTCTTTTCTTGCATGTGCCATTTTGATCACCAGGTAGCCCACGTTGACCAGGTTGCGCAACTGGCATATCTTGAGGGAAACTTTTGATTTCTTATAAAGTTCCTCGGTCTCCCTGTAGATGATCTCAAGCCTGGCAGTGGCGCGTTCCAGTCGAAGGTCGGACCTTACGATCCCCACGTAGTTGGTCATAATCTGTTTCAGCTCCTTCAGGTTCTGGGTGATCAGCACCATCTCCTCGGGATGGGTGGTCCCCGTATCGTCCCATTCCGGGATGTGGGCCGGGACCTGGTGCTCTGAAATGTGTTTCACGGCGTGTTTTACTGCCCGGTCCGCATACACAATGGCCTCAATGAGCGAGTTTGAAGCCAGCCTGTTGGCTCCGTGCAATCCCGTTGAAGAGACCTCTCCAACTGCATAGAGCCTCCGGATCCATGTCTGGGCATCCAGATCCACCTTGATCCCGCCGCACATGTAATGGGCAGCGGGGACAACCGGGATCATCTCTTTGGCAATATCAATGCCCAGTGATTTACACTTTTCGGTGATGTTTGGAAAATGCTCCTTGAGGGATTTCTCTTCCAGGTGGGTGGTATCAAGGTACACAAAATCATGGCCATGGATCTTCATCTCGTTGTCGATGGCCCTTGCAACGATATCCCTGGGGGCGAGGCTTCCCCGCTCATCATACTTATTCATGAATTTCTCCCCCAGCTGGTTCTTCAGGATCCCGCCGAAACCCCGGACGGCCTCAGATATGAGAAAAGAAGGTGACTCCCCGGGGTTGTACAATGAGGTGGGATGGAACTGCACGAATTCCATATTCTCGATGACGCCCTTGGCCCTGTATACCATGGCGACCCCGTCCCCGGTGGCAATGGGGGGATTGGTGGTGGTGGAGTAAAGGTTCCCGGCTCCGCCTGAAGCAAGCAGGGTGGTCTTGGAGAGGATCTTGGTAATCTCCTTGGTCTCCAGGTCCAGGACGTATGCCCCATAGCAATCTATATCGGTCATGTGCCTTTTTACCAGCTTGCCCAGGTGATGCTGGGTGATCAGGTCCACTGCAAAATGATGTTCCAGCAATTCGATCCTTGGATGCTCCCTGACCCGGGCAGAAAGCGCCCGCTGGATCTCTGCTCCGGTATTGTCCTTGTGATGAAGGATCCTGTGCTCAGAGTGACCGCCCTCCCTGGCCAGGTCGTACTTACCGCTGGAGGATTTATCAAATTTGGTACCCCATTGGATGAGCTCCCGGACCTGTCCCGGTCCCTCCCGGACCACCATTTTCACCACCTCTTCGTTACAGAGATGATCCCCTGCAATGAGGGTGTCTTCCACATGTTTCTCGTAGCTGTCAGGTTCGTATGTAACCGCTGCAATGCCTCCCTGGGCAAGGCGGGTATTGGTCTCCTCAAGCTCAGACTTGGTGATCATACAAACATTTCCGTGCTCCGCGGCTTTCAGTGCAAAACTGAGTCCACCGAGGCCGGATCCGATTACCAGAAAATCATATTGTTTTTCCATGATGTGTAAGTGCCCACCCTTTAATCACCCACAAAGATAGGAAAAGCTGCAGAGAATAATTTAAATCCGTTAATTTTGATCTCCATGATCAAGTTACTCACCATTGTCGGGGCAAGGCCCCAGTTCATCAAGGCAGCTGCGCTGAGCCGGGTCATCCGGGAGGAATTCAGCCATGCAGTGAATGAGGTCATCCTTCACACCGGTCAGCATTACGACGCCTCCATGTCGGAAATCTTTTTCCAGGAGATGGGGATCCCGAAACCGGCCTATAACCTGGATATCGGATCCGATTCCCACGGGGTGCAAACCGGGCGGATGATCCAGGGCATCGAGGAGGTCATCCTGAAGGAGCAACCCCATGGGGTGATCGTGTACGGGGATACCAATTCCACCCTGGCCGGGGCCCTGGCTGCTTCAAAACTGCATTTTCCCGTGATCCACATTGAAGCGGGACTGCGTTCCTTCAACAAGCAGATGCCCGAAGAGATCAACCGCATCGCCTGCGACCATGTGAGCACCCTGCTATTCTCCCCTACGGCCACCGGGGTGGAGAACCTGGCCAGGGAGGGGATCGTGCACAGTTCTGCCGGCACCCACACCTTTGACCAGCAAGGGGTCTACCATTGTGGTGATCTCATGTATGACAACACCCTCTTTTTTGAAAAACTATCCGCGGCAAAATCGACGCTTCGCAGGGACCTTGGACTCTCCAGCAAGGATTATCTCCTGGCCACCATCCACCGTCCCTCCAACACCGATGTGGAAGAGAACCTCCGGCAGATCCTGGAAGCCCTTTATGCCATCGCCACAGAAAAGCAGATCCCTGTGATCCTCCCATTGCATCCGCGCACGGCCCGTATCATCAACGAGATGGAGCCCGGCAGGATCCCCCCGGTGACCGATCCTTCTGGGCCGGTCAGGCTCATCCCTGCTGTTTCGTTCCTGGACATGATCAGCCTTGAAGCGGGTGCCAGTGTGATCCTTACTGATTCGGGGGGGGTGCAGAAGGAAGCCTGGTTCATGAAAAAACCGGTGGTGGTGCTTCGCCAGGAGACCGAGTGGGTGGAGATCATTGAAGCGGGCAACGGCCGGCTGGTGGGTTCGGACCGGGAACTGATCCTGGAAGCCACCCGCCATTTCCTGGAATCGCCCCCGGTATCCTTCCCTCCCATCTTCGGAGGCGGTCATGCGGCCCGTGAGATCCTCAATGTGCTCACCACGGTCCGGTGGGAGTAATTCACATTTTTCATGTACTTTTGTGGTTCCTGAATTTTAACTAAATACTTTGAGTCTATGGCCCAGGAGGATCTGTTTAAGAAATTGGTGGCGCACTGCAAGGAATACGGGTTTGTTTTTCAATCCAGCGAGATTTACGACGGACTCTCCGCAGTCTATGATTACGGCCAGTATGGCGTGGAGCTGAAGAACAACATCAAGAAATACTGGTGGGATTCGCTGGTACTGCTCCATGAGAATGTGGTGGGCCTGGATTCTGCTATTTTCATGCATCCCACCATCTGGAAAGCTTCGGGCCACGTGGATGCCTTCAATGATCCGTTGATCGATAACAAAGATTCCAAGAAACGGTACAGGGCCGATGTACTCATTGAAGAGCAGATGGATAAATACGAGGCCAAGATCAGCAAGGAGGTGGAAAAGGCCCGCGACCGCTTTGGCGAAGCCTTCGACGAGGCACAGTTCCGTTCCACCAATCCCAGGGTGCTGGCCAACCAGGAGAAGCTGGATGCCCTGCACCGGCGTTTTGTAAAGGCGCTGAACGATTCGGACCTGGTCGAGCTGAGGCAGATTATCGTGGACGAAGAGATCGCCTGCCCCGTATCCGGTTCCAGGAACTGGACCGAGGTCAGGCAGTTCAACCTGATGTTCTCCACCGAGATGGGTGCCACCTCTGAAAGTGCCAGCAAAATTTACCTCAGGCCGGAGACCGCACAGGGTATCTTTGTCAACTACCTGAACGTGCAAAAATCGGGACGAATGAAGATCCCCTTCGGTATTGCCCAGATCGGGAAAGCATTCAGGAACGAGATCGTGGCGCGCCAGTTCATTTTCCGCATGCGTGAATTCGAACAGATGGAAATGCAGTTCTTCGTCCCGCCCGGAACCGAACTGGAGTGGTTCGAATACTGGAAGGAGGCGCGCATGAAGTGGCACCGTGCCCTGGAATTCGGCGATGACAACTACAGGTTCCACGACCATGACAAGCTGGCTCACTACGCCAACGCTGCCTCGGATATTGAGTTCAGGTTCCCGTTCGGATTCAAAGAGGTGGAGGGGATCCATTCCCGGACCGATTTTGACCTTGGCAGCCACCAGGAGTATTCGGGGAAGAAGATGCAATATTTCGATCCTGACACCAATAAGAACTATGTTCCCTATGTGGTGGAGACCTCCATCGGGGTAGACCGGATGTTCCTGCAGATTATCTCCGCCGCATACACCGAGGAGCTCCTCACCAAAGAGGACGGCTCCACCGACACGAGGGTGGTCCTTAAGCTCCCGCCCGCACTTGCTCCCGTAAAGCTGGCCGTATTTCCGCTGACCAAAAAGGATGGCCTCCCCGAGAAAGCCAGGACCATCGTGGATGACCTTAAATTCGATTTCAACTGCCAGTATGAGGAGAAGGATTCCATCGGGAAACGTTACAGGAGGCAGGATGCCATCGGCACCCCCTATTGCATCACCATTGACCACCAGACCCTCCAGGACGACACGGTGACGATCCGCTACAGGGATACCATGGAACAGGAGCGGGTGAAAGTGGGAGTCCTCAAGCAGACCATCAAGGATAAGGTGGATATTACCAATCTTTTAAAACAACTTTAGGCCCCTGCGGCTGTGAAAAGGGTACTGGTCATAACCTATTACTGGCCCCCCAGCGGCGGGGCAGGCGTTCAGCGTTGGCTGAAATTCACCAAGTACCTCCCCGGTTTCGGATGGCAGCCGGTGGTTTATACCCCCGAAAATCCCGAGGCACCGGTGGATGATCCTTCCCTGCTTATGGATATCCATGACCGGACCGAAGTGATCAAGCGGCGCATCTGGGAACCCTATGACCTCTACAAAAGGTTCATCGGGATGGGTTCGGGTGACCGCATCAATGCCGGGTTCCTGAGTGAGAATCAGAAATCGGAAAAGAGGGAGGGGATCTCAGTCTGGATCAGGGGCAACCTCTTCATTCCCGATGCCAGGCGGTTCTGGATCAACCCTTCGGCCCGATTCCTTGGCAAATACCTCCGGGATCACCCGGTGGATGCCATCATCTCCACGGGTCCGCCCCACAGCATGCACCTGATCGCACAAAAACTGAAAAAACAATACAACATCCCGTGGATCGCCGACTTCAGGGATCCATGGACAGAGATCGATTTTTACGACCAGCTCAGGCTCACACCCCGTTCGGACCGCAAACACAGGACCCAGGAAGGGTCTGTGCTCCGCGAAGCGGACAGGGTGGTGGTGATCGGAAAGAGCATGGCGGAGCGTTTCAGCATGGCCCACCCTGTCACCCCTGTGGTAATCCCAAACGGTTACGACGAAGCCGATTTCGGGGCGGAACAGCAACCTTCAGACGGTAAATTTTCCATTGTCCACGTGGGTGCCATGAACCGGGACCGGAACCACCCGGCTTTCTGGGAGGGCATTGCAGAGCTTGTAGGTGAGGATCCATGGCTCGCAGAGAACCTCAGGATCAAACTTGTGGGCAAACTGGACCTATCCGTGCACGGGAGCATCTCGGATAATGGCCTGGGGGATGTGGTGGAAGTTACCCCATACCTTCCGCATGACCGGATCATCCCCCTGCTTCGTTCAGCCTCTGTGCTCTACCTGCCCATCAACAACACCCCCAATGCCAAATCCATCCAGACCGGGAAGCTTTTTGAATACCTGGCGGCCGGTCGGCCCATCCTGGGTACCGGTCCCACTGACGGTGATGCGGCAGTGATCCTGAAGGAGTGCGGTGCAGGCGAGATGGTCGGCTTTCCCGATAAGGAGTTGCTCAAGGCGGTGTTAAAAAGATGGGCCGGACTGGAGCGGAAAGGGGAGCTTCAGGTGGAACCCACCGGTACAGAAAGGTACTCCCGCCGGAACCTTACGGCCATCCTTTCTGCACAGCTGGACCAGGTCACAGGCGGATGACCTTGCGAAATGATGTCCACTTTAAATGATCCTTGAATGGGAATTGTAGCCAGGCAAAGCATAAAAAATTTCCTGTGGTCCAACGTGGGGATCGTGCTTGGTGCGTTCTATACGTTCCTCATTATTCCAAGGGTATTTGAAGAGAACCCGGCACAGTGGGGCCTGATCCAGCTCATCGTATATTACAGCCAGATCCTGATCCCCATCACCCTGCTGAGCATTCCCGGAGTGATCATCAGGTTCTTCCCATCCTTTAAAAAGCAGGGCAGGGTCAACGATCTCTACTCTATTTCCATTGCCATTGTCGCGGTTTTTGCATTGCTGGTAGCGATACTCTTCGCGGTATTCAGAGGCTACCTGATTTCAGACAAGGACGGAGTTGAGCATCTGACCGGATACATTCTCATTGTGATCCCCGTGTTTATCCTCTCCTCATTTTATGAACTTTTTGCTGCCTGGTCCAAGGTCAACCTGAAGAGCACCTTTCCCAATTTCCTGAAGGATTCATTTCTGAAAATCTGGAATTTCATCATCATATTGCTGTTCTATTTTCATCTCATCCAATTCAATACCCTGCTCACCCTCTATTTCAGCATATACCTGCTCCAGACTACCCTGATGCTGATATACATCAAACGATTTGAAAGGCCGCGTCTGCGACTGAACAGATCCGTGATCAGGACCACTCTCAAAAAGGAACATTTTTCATACATGCTCTTCGGCGTCATGGGTTCAGCCTCCTTCGCCCTGATGAACAAGGTGGATATGATCATGATCGGAAAGATGCTTTCCCTGCAGGAAGTGGCATTTTACTCCATTGGACTGGCATTTGTGGCATTTATTCAGCTCCCCGAAAAATCAATCTCAGCCATCTCGGTCCCCACCCTCTCACACCTCCTGGAAAAGCAGGACCACCAGGGAATCCTGACCCTTTACCGAAAGACCTCCATCAACCAGGTGGTTCTAAGTGGATATATTTTCCTGGGTGTCTGGATAAACATCCACAATATTGCTGCATACCTGGGCCCAAAATTCGGGAACATCGAATACGTGGTGCTGTTCCTTGGACTTGCCAAGATCGTGGATGTCTTTACAGGGCTTAATGGAACGCTCATCGGTATTTCAAAGTATTACAGGGCCTCGCTGGTCATGCAACTGATCCTGCTGGTTCTGATGGTGGCCACAAACCTTGTATTCATTCCCAGGTACGGTTTCAACGGTGCCGCATTTGCTTCATTTATTTCATTATCATTGCATAACATCATTAAAACCCTCTTTGTATACGTGAAATACAGGATCTGGCCATTCTCCTTCAAATCCTTGCTGGCTATACTGATTGGTCTTTCAGCGCTGCTTTTGAACAGGTTTATCCCAGAATTTGAAGGATTCCTTGCCGATGTAATGATCCGTTCCTCAATTTTTTCCTTATTTTATATTTCCCTTGTGCTGGTGCTCCGGATTTCAGGAGACCTGAACGAACTTGCAGGAAGTTTGATCCCCGGAAGGGATATAAAACGAAAACACAATTCATAAGAATCACACTTTACCCATGAAAGCAAAAGAGATTTTAACAGGACTGATACCCCATGCCATTGCCATCATTCTTTTCCTTGGCCTGGGATTTGCATACTTCCCCGACGTGCTGGAAGGAAAGCAGCTGGGGGGACATGACAATGCCACATTCGCGGGAATGTCCCGGGAGATCGCTGACTTCAGGAAAGAGACCGGGAAGGAAGCACTGTGGACCAACAGCATGTTTGGGGGAATGCCGGGGTACATGATCAGCACCATATACAAGGGAAATTCACTTAATTTCCTGGACCGGATCATGCAGGCAGGACCCAGGCCCGTAAGCTTTGTGTTTCTGTACCTGGTGGGATTCTACCTGTTGCTGATCTCGTTCCGTGTGAATCCCTGGCTGGCCCTGGTTGGCGCCATCGCCTTTGCCTTCTCCTCCTATAACTTTGTGATCCTGGCAGCGGGGCACAATTCAAAGGCCATTGCCATTGGCTACATGGCTCCTGTGATCGCTGGTATCATCCTTACATTCAGGGGGAAGCGATGGCTGGGTGGTGCCATCACCGGGATCGCCCTTGCCCTGCAAATAAAGGCCGGCCACCCCCAGATCACCTACTACACCCT
>JAHEEC010000250.1 GCA_024640885.1 Bacteroidota bacterium
CACTTGAATCCACATTCAAATATCTGAATCTTCCATATGAGCAGAGAAACAAGGAGGCCATGTGGGTCTCCACCAGAAGTACTCCCGACGGGGTGGTGCTTTCCTCCCGGCTCATGACCGGGGAGCTGGTGCCCAACGTGGTGGATATGGGATTGAAAGATGCACTCTACTTGCTGGAGAGCAAAGGAATGAAGGTGGTTGTGGATGGACGGGGAACTGTGAGAAATCAATCGGTGCAGGCGGGAAGCCTGATCCGGACTGGAATAGTTGTCAAACTGGACATGAGCATTAAAGAGGGGTAAGTGAAACTAAAAGAGATCATACAAGGATTGGAGATTGTCGGGATGACAGTTGACGGGAACCTGGAAATTCAAAGGATCACTTTCAATTCCGGCGAAGTAAAGAAAGGGGACCTCTTTGTGGCTATCAGAGGTTACCAGTGTGATGGTCACCAGTTCATTGATCATGCTCTTTCTGCCGGTGCTGCTGTTATCGTTTGTGAAGAGGCCCCCGCTTTAGTGGATAAGGGTGTTTCAATGATTCAGGTACCAGACTCAAGAAGGGCATTGGCCCGGATGGCCTCCACATTCCATGGCTGCCCTTCAAAAGAGCTGCAGCTGATTGGAATTACAGGGACCAACGGGAAGACTACCATAGCTACACTGCTCCACCAGATACATACCCGGCTGGGCTTTAAATCGGGATTGCTCTCCACCATCCAGGTGCTCATCGGGGAAGAGTCACGACCAGCAACACTAACTACACCCGATCCGTTGCGAATCAATGCCTATATCAGAGAGATGGTTGACACTGGTTGTGAGTATTGCTTCATGGAAGTCTCTTCTCATGCTATCGATCAGGAACGCATAGAAGGACTGGAGTTTAACGGGGGTGTCTTTACAAACCTGACCCGTGACCACCTCGATTACCATAAGGATTTCAAGGAGTACCTCACGGTAAAAAAACGATTCTTTGACCAGCTGCCGGAAGATGCGTTTGCACTTGTGAATGGCGACGACAAGCATGGCAAAGTAATGCTCCAGAACTGCCATGCAGAGGCACATACCTACAGCCTCCGTTCACTGAGTGATTTCAGGGGGAAGATCAAAGAGATGCATATGGAGGGTTCTTCAATGGAGATCAACGGGGCGGAAGTCTGGATCAACCTACCTGGTCGTTTCAATGCCAGTAACCTGCTCTGTGTTTATGGCGTTACAGTACTTCTGGGTCAGCACCCGGAGGATGCCCTCAGTGGAATTACCCTGTTGAGTCCGGTTCCGGGCCGGTTTGAAATATTCCGTTCAGGGAAAGGCCCCACCGGGATTGTGGATTATGCCCATACTCCCGATGCCTTACAAAATGTCCTTGATACCATCCATGAAGTCAACGTCTCCGGCGGAGAGATTATCACAGTGGTAGGGGCAGGGGGAAACAGGGACCGGGGCAAGCGGCCCAACATGGCCCGGATTGCAGCCGAAGCCAGTCAAAAACTGATCCTCACTTCTGATAATCCCAGGGATGAGGATCCGGAAAACATCCTTGATGAGATGATGGAGGGGATCCCGCCATCCATGATTGATCGTACCATGCGCATTGTGAGCAGGGAAGAGGCCATCCGGACAGCAAGTATCATCGCTGGAAATCATGATATCATCCTGGTGGCGGGGAAGGGTCACGAGAAGACCCAGGAGATAAAGGGTGAGAAAATTGCCTTCGACGACATGGAAATACTAAAGAGGAACCTAAGTGGATAATCTATGATCTACCACCTGTTTACATATCTAGATCAGTTTGACTTCCCGGGAGCTGGAATGTTCCAGTACCTCTCTTCCAGGGCTGCCTTTGCGGTCATTACCTCCCTGGTGATCTCCATGATTGTGGGCAAGCGGATTATTGCGATCCTCCACCGCAAACAGATTGGTGAATCGGTTCGTGACCTGGGACTTGAGGGACAGTCTGAGAAGCAGGGAACCCCAACCATGGGGGGGATCATTATCCTGGCTTCCATCATCATTCCTGTGTTGCTCTTTGCAGACCTCTCCAATATTTACATCATTCTGATGCTGGTGGCCACCTTCTGGCTGGGAATTATCGGATTGGTGGATGATTATATCAAGGTGTTTAAAAAGAATAAAAAGGGATTGCGTGGGAAATTTAAGATTATTGGTCAGATTGTCCTGGGGCTTATTGTGGGGGTCACCCTTTACTTAAGTGAGGATGTAAAGATCCGTGAGCGGATCATCATCTCCGAGGAGAATTTTCAGGAATTCAAGACCGAGGAGATGCAGGTGGATGAGGCCGGGAACCTTTTTGTGATAGAGGAGCATAAGAAACCACTGACCACCATACCTTTTGTAAAAAACAACGAGTTTGATTACTCATGGCTGGTATGGTTCACCGGCAGGTATGCCGACCACGTGGTCTGGATCATCTTTGTCCTGGCGGTCATCTTCATTGTAACCTCCGTTTCCAATGGTGCCAATCTTACCGACGGACTGGATGGACTTGCCACAGGTTCGGCGGCGATCATAGGAGTTACACTGGGTATTCTGGCCTGGTTGTCAGGAAACGCCATCTTTTCCAATTACTTAAACAT
>JAHEEC010000121.1 GCA_024640885.1 Bacteroidota bacterium
GAACAGGGGCTTAGATTTATTCCGGGCATTGAGATCGACTGCAACTACCGTGGGACCGATCTCCATTTACTGGGATACCAGGTAGATTTGGAATCGGGCGATTTTGACACCCTGGCGTCCACAGTCCGGAGGAAGCACATGGACGCCATTCCTCAGATGATCCGAAACCTGGAACAGCTGGGCATTCATATGGATCGGGACGAGTTAATGCAAAAATCGGGTGATGATCCTCCCTCAGCAGAGCTATTTGCAGAGTTACTTCTTCTAAAACCTGAGCAAAAATCGAATCCCCGGCTTATACCCTATTTTCCCGGAGGAGAGCGAAGCGACATGCCCCTGATCAACTTTTACCTGGATTTCTTTGCCCAGGGAAAACCTGCTTACGTAAAAATTGAACACATGGATTATGCAAAAGCAGTGGCCCTGGTAAGAAATAACGGGGGGATTCCCGTGGTGGCTCATCCCGGCCTGAACCTGAAGGGCCGTGAGGAGCTGGTCAGTGAGCTGATGGACCAGGGTGCTGCGGGACTTGAAATTTTCAACAACTATCATTCAGGGGAGCAGGTGGCTTATTTTGCCGACCTGACCAGGAAGAGAGGGGCCCTGATGACCTGTGGAAGCGACTTCCACGGAAAGAACAAGCCACTCATCAGCATAGGTCAGTACAGAACAATGAAAGGCTACAGCGAGTACCTGGAGCAGAGTGTAAGCAAGCTCATGGAATAAAAAAGATAAAGCGCTCATGAAAGAAAGGCTAATAATAGGACTTCTGTCTCTTCTGCTTATAGCGGGATGCACGACCGGGCAACACGATCAAAAACCCTTTGAAAGTACGATTGCAGCTTTAAATCCTGACCAGGCCAGTCGCCTGGCAGCGCTGCCCCTGGCTTGCATGCAAACTGAATACCCTAACAAGCTGGGGCAGGTCCTGGGCGGAAAAACTGACCTGGGTGAGCCCGGTGAACTGCATCCGGCTTTTTATGGTTGTTTTGACTGGCACTCGGCGGTTCATGCACACTGGTCCCTGGTCAGGTTACTTAAGATGTTTCCTCAACTGGAAGAGGCAGATGAAATCCGGCTGAAACTGGGTGAGAATATAAGTGCGGCCAATATCCTTACAGAAGTGGAATACTTTAATCGGAGTTCTGAAAACTCCTATGAACGGACCTATGGCTGGGCCTGGCTCTTAAAACTGGCAGAAGAGCTGCATACCTGGGACGATCCCCTCGCCCGTGAGCTGGAAGCAAGCCTGTACCCCTTAACAGAGTTGATTGTGGAAAGGTACGCGTCCTTCCTGCCCAGGCTGGTCTACCCCATCCGGGTGGGTGAACATACCAATACTGCATTCGGATTGGCCTTTGCATGGGATTATGCAAACACCGTCGGGGATACTGCCTTCCTGGCGCTCATAGAAGCCAGGGCAAGGGATTTCTATCTGGGTGATATGGCCTGTCCCCTGGACTGGGAACCAAGTGGTTTCGACTTTCTTTCCCCCTGCCTGGAAGAAATTGACCTGATGCGCAGGGTCCTGGATGAAGAGGAGTTCCAGCAATGGATAAGCGACTTTGCTCCACAGCTTCAACAGGGGGAATTTAATCTCGAGCCTGGCAGGGTGTCGGACCGAAGTGATGGAAAGCTGGTCCACCTCGACGGACTGAACTTCAGCAGGGCCTGGGTATTGTATGGTCTGGCTGAGCAGTATCCCATTTATAGTCACCTGCTTCCGGTTGCCGATGCACATGTAAATTACAGTCTGCCCAACCTGGTGGGAGACAGTTACGAAGGGGGGCACTGGCTTGGCAGCTTTGCCCTTTATGCTTTGCAACCCTGAATCCGGAACTCAGGGAGTTTCCCCGGCGGATGCCTCCTCCTCTGGAGTGATCCAGCCTCCCCCCAGGGCCTTGTACAGAAAGAGATAGGAAGAAAGCAGGGCCCCTTTGACAGCCGAGGATTCCAGTTCCGCATTAAACATGGAACGCTCCGTATCCAGAACCTCCAGGTAAGCGGTCTGTCCCCCGTCATAACGTGCTCTTGACAGCATCGCAGCATGGATGGCAGCCTGTTTTTGGCGTTCCCTGGATTTCACTTCCCTTCCATAGGTATCCACTTCAATCAGGGCATCATCCACCTCCCGAAAGGCATTTAAAACCGCCTGCTCGTATGTGAGCAGGGCCTGACGGGCTGTCTCCTTTTGAATATCTACCCTTCGCTTGTTTTTTCCCCAGTTAAAGATGGGTCCCAGGATACTGCCTCCCACACTGTACATGAGTGCATCACTGCTGAATAAAGATGAGAGGTCGCTGCTGGCCACACCTGCGGCACCTGTAATGCTGAAGGAAGGAAAACGCATGGCCTGCATCACCCCGATGCGTGCAGTCTCTGCGTAAAACTGCTGTTCGGCCTGAATTAAATCAGGTCTTCGCTGAAGAAGCTCGGAAGGAAGGCCTACCGGGATTTCAGGTGAGATCACCTGCTCGTCCAGCAATCCACGCTCCAGTTTTCTCGGATTTTGTCCCAGGAGTACACTCAGGTAGTTCTCGGTTTGGGCCACTGCACGCTCATAAACAGGAATGGCAGTTGCGGCAATGGCCTCCTGCTGCTGGGCCTGGTTCAGATCAATTTCCGGAACCACCCCTTTCTCAAAGCGCTGCTGTATGATCCACAGGGATTCTTTCCTGGTTTCCCAGGTGCGGCGTGAAATTTCAAGGCGCTGATCGTAATCAAGCAGCCGGAAATATCCGTCGGCCACGGCAGTGATAATTCCCACCTGCACCAGGCGAAGCGCTTCCTCTGAGGCGGCAATTTCGGCACGTGCTGCCTGGTTGGAGCGTCTTACCTTGCCCCAGAAATCAAGCTCCCAGTATACGTTTGGAGTGATATTAACCATGCCTCCTGCACCTGAACCGGCACCGGCTGTACTGGGATCCCCGTAGCTTCCCGATATATCGTAGCCAAACTGGGGATAGAGATCTGCCTTGGAGACACCCAGGACGGCATAGGCCTGTTCGATTCTCGACATGGCAATTAGAATATCCTGGTTGTGTTCCAGGGCCACATAGATCAGGGTATCCAGTTCAGGCTCGTTTAACAGCTTCCACCAGGACAGGTTGATCATGGAGTCATTGGCTATGCTATCGAACCTGAATTGCTCCGCTGTATCAACCACCGGTTTCTCCAGCTTTGGCCCTACCATGCAGCTTGTTAATGCAAGCGCTAATAAAAATGATACTAGTATGGGTTTCAGAATCTTCATATATGCTAGGTATTGTCTCAATCGTTAGTTTCCTCAAGTTTGGCCTTATCTCTTTTCTGCTCATATTTGCCCAGTTTCCCGACGAGTACGAAGAGCATGGGATAAAAGAATACACCCAGAAGGGTGGCCAGGGTCATTCCTCCCAGCAGGGCCATCCCCATTACTTTTCTGGCTTCGGCTCCTGCCCCGCTGGCAAGCACAAGCGGAAAAATTCCAAGGATGAAAGAGAAAGCGGTCATCAGAATGGGACGAAACCTGAGACGCGCCGATTCCCTGGCCGATTCTACCAGGCTCATGCCCTCGTCAAACTTCAGTTTGGCAAATTCCACGATCAGGATGGCATTCTTTGCAGCCATAGCAATCAACATGACCAGCGAGATTTGCGTAAACACGTTGTTTTCAAAGGTCGGACTAAAAAACCGGGCTATCATTAAGAAGAGCAGGGCTCCAAATACAGCAAAGGGAGTTCCCAGTAGAATGCTGAAAGGAAGGGTCCAGCTCTCATATTGAGCCGCCAGAATCAAAAAGACGAAAATCAAGGCGAACAGGAAAACGATATTTCCTGATCCCGAAGCCGCCTTTTCCTGGTAGGACATGTTGCTCCACTCATAGCCCATATCGAAGGGCAGGACCTCTGCTGCTACTTCCTCCAGGGCATCCAGTGCCTGGGTGGAGGAATATCCGGGGGCCGGAGCACCACCAATTTCCACCGCCCTGAAAAGGTTATACCTGTAGGTATATTCCGGTCCGGAAATCTTATTTACGGATACCAGGGTGGACAGAGGGATATCCTCCCCATCCTTGTTCTTCACAAAAAACAGGCTTAGCTGCTCCTCATCCTGCCTGTATTCCGGTTCGGCCTGCACGTAGGCCTTGTAAAGGCGCCCAAAGCGATTGAAATCATTTACATAGGCTCCACCCAGAAAGGCGCTTATGGTTGTATAAAGGTCATTTAAATTCACACCGGTTTTCAATACCTTATCCCGGTTAATAACCATGGAACGCTGGGGGGTATTGGCCTGGAAGGTGGTAAATGCATTTCCAATTTCAGGGCGCTGGTTTGCAGCAGCAATAAATTTCGTGGCCTGCTCGGAAAGATAATCAATGCTGTTCCCTCCCTTGTCCTGAAGCATCATGGTGAATCCTGCGCCTGTTCCAAGCCCCGGGATGGCCGGTGGTCCAAAGGCAAATACCTGGGCTTCCGGAATTCCCATGTAGAAAGCTGCATTCAGTTTCTTAGCCAGATCAAGTGCGGTGATATCCCTTTCGCCCCAATCTTTGAGCGTAATGAACACAACTCCAGAGTTGGAAGACATACTCCCTGATAAGAGGTTGAATCCGGATACTGCAGTGATAAATTGCACTTCTTCAAATTGTTTGAGAATGCCTTCGATCTTGGCCATTACCGCGTCGGAACGCTGGAGAGAGGCCGCATCGGGCAACTGCATGTTCACATAGATATATCCCTGGTCCTCTTCAGGGACAAAGCCACCGGGAACAAATTTCCCAATGACTACTATAGATGCAGTGAGGATCACAATGAAGACCACTCCCCTTTTCAATTTCCTGGTGAGCACATTGGTGAACTTCATATAACCCACCGAGGTCCTGTCAAATCCAGCATTAAATTTTTTAAAGAACCAACCGAGGGGGCCTTTCATGGGCTTCGGTTTCTTCAGAAGTAAAGAACACAGAGCCGGGCTGAGTGTAAGTGCATTCAGTGACGAGAATACAACCGAAACAGCTACAGTAATGGCGAACTGCTGGTACAGGCGTCCGGTAATCCCTCCCATGGAGGCCACCGGAATAAATACAGCCACCAGCACCAGGGTAGTGGCAATGACCGGTGCTGTAACCTCCTTCATGGCATGAATGGTTGCTTCCTTTGAGTTCATTCCTTTTGCCAGGTTCACCTGAACTGCTTCCACCACCACGATGGCATCATCCACCACAATTCCAATGGCCAGCACCAGTCCGAGCAGCGACAGGACATTGATGGTAAACCCAAGCAGGGGGAAGATGGCAAAGGCCCCGATAAGCGAAACAGGAATGGCAATGGTCGGGATCAGCGTGGCCCTGAAATCCTGGATAAAAATGAAAACAACCAGGATCACCAGCGAAAGCGCAATAAGCAGGGTAATTACAATCTCCTTGATCCCTGCGGTGATGGGTAATGTCGAGTCAAGACCCACTTCGTAATCCACTCCTTCTGGAAATGAACCCTTTAATTCGTCCATGGCGGCGACAACCTGACTGGCCAGGTCCACTGCATTGGTCCCGGGAGCCTGGTAGAGTGTAATAAGGGCACACTCGCTATCTGCAAAACGGGTTACCACATTGTATGATTCCACTCCCAGTTCTACAGTGGCTATATCACTGATCTTCACCTGCGATCCATCGCCAAGGGTTCTGATCACGATGGCACCAAATTCCTCCTCGGATACCAGTCGTTCAGGCATCCTTACACTATAGGTAAAATCTGTTCCCTCCGGGGCGGGTTCCGCACCAAACTTTCCTCCAGGAACAACTACATTCTGTGCCCTGATAGCATTGGTAATCTCCGGAACGGTAATCCCCAGATGGGCCAGTTTATCTGGTTGAACCCAGACCCGCATGGAGTAGTCACTGGCCCCGAGTACATTGACACGCCCGACTCCTTTGATACGAGCCAGAATATCTTTTATGTTGATCAGCGCATAATTGCCCAGGAAATCCTGGTCATAACGTCCATCCGAATAGAGCGAAATAGCCATGATCATAGAGCTCATGGTCTTCTCTGTATTCACACCAATCCGTTTGACCTCTTCAGGAAGTTTGGGTGTGGCTGACGATACGCGGTTCTGGGAAAAGACCGTATTCATGTCGGGATCGGTTCCCACCTCGAAGGTGATCTGGATATTCATGGATCCATCGTTGGCATTGATGGATTTCATATAGATCATGTTATCCACCCCGTTGATCTGCTGCTCCAGGGGGGTGGCTACTGATTGTTCCACATTCAGGGCATTGGCCCCGGTATAGTTGGCCCTGACCTCCACCATGGGGGGAGTAATGTCGGGGTACTGCTCCATGGGCAGTTGGAGCAGAGACAAGGTGCCAACAATTAAAATAACGATGGCAATAACCATCGCCACAATCGGACGTCTGACGAAAAAGTTACCCATTATCCTGGTTTTCTGATGGTGAATTGGAAAGATCCTCGATTACCGGATTAACTATCGCTCCGCTTCTTACCTTTTGCAATCCTTCATAGACCACCCGCTCTCCGGGCGCCAATCCGGAAGAAACAATCATAAAACTTGTTTCGTAGGAGGAAACGACCTCAATCTTACGGAATTCGACTTCGTTGTTTTCATTCACCACAAATACATTGTAGTTGCCCTGCATCTCCTGGACACAGCGTTGTGGTATCAGCAATCCGCCCTGGATAATTTGAATGACCCCCTGCACCTTTGCAAATTGTCCCGGACGAAGAATCAGATCCGGATTGGGAAAGGAAGCCTGCAGCATGATGGTTCCGGTGGTGGCATTCACCTGTCGGTTTATAAAGCGTAATTTTCCTTCTTCCGGATAGACGGAACCATCTGACAGAATCAGGGTTAGGGCCCGTGCTGGTTGGTTTTCCCGGACAGCATCAGGATCTACTTGGGAAAGAAATCTTGCAATCTCAAGGTATTTCTCTTCGGGAAGGTGAAAATTCACCAGGATGGTATCGATCCTGGATACTTCGTTCAGAACCACATTGGTAATTCCCCGTCCAACATAGTCTCCCGGGTAAACCTCAGTTTTACCTATGATCCCGTTAATGGGGGAGTACACCTTTGTATAACCCAATTCGATGTTGGCGGATTCCAGGTTGGCCTTTGCAGCATCTACTGCGCCAATCGCTGCATCGCGCTGTGCCACGGCTGCATCCAGATCGCTCTGACTGACTGCATTTTGTTCAGCCAGGGGCCTGATCCTTTCCAGGTCACTTTTGGCTTTCACCAGCTGGGTATTGGCCTCAGCGAGTATTCCCAGAGCTCCTGCAACTTTGGCTTCATAGGGCTCCGGATCAATGGTATATAGCAATTGTCCCTTTCTGACCCTTCTTCCTTCTTCAAAATGAATGCCTTCAAGAAATCCATCCACCCGGGCTTGAATAGAGATATCAAAGAGGCCATAAGTCTGCCCTACAAATTCTTCCAACAGCGGGATATCCTGCTGTATGACTTCAACTACCTGTACATTTGGAGGAGGCAACGCTCCGGCACTTTTCTCCTTGCATCCAGTGATCATCAGAGTGAATACTGGGATCAGAACAAATACCAAATATTTCCTTTTCATAGAACTGTTTTTTTCTAAACAATCCAAGTTAGGAATAGTTTTTGACTTTTGCGATTCTAAGCCTTTTCAATTGAATTTCGATTCTTATCCCGTCTGAGCCCGATGTAAATAAGCACCCCTCCGGTGAAAAACATTAGCAGGCTGTAAATGGCAGGGGCAATGGCAAACTCGGTACTACCCAGTAACACCACCGCAATAGTGATGGCCAGGGTGCCATTCTGAATGCCAGATTCAATGGAGATTGAGAGGGCTTGTTTATCTTTGATTCTGAATAATCTCGCTGAGAAATAGCCTACCAACATGGTAGTTACATTGAGTAGCAGGGCCACAATACCTGCCTGCTGAAAATAGGAGACGAAATTCTCTTTTTCCTTGATCACAATTCCGATAATAACCAGGGCCAGCACGATGGCCGATGCAATCCTCACAGGCTTCGCCATTCTATCCGAAAAAACCGGCGCATATTTCCTGATCAGCATCCCGATAATGATGGGAATGACAATAATGACGAAAATATTCTTAATGGAATCCAGCACATCCAGCCTGATCATTTCACCCTGATCAAGAAAGCGCACCAGGGCAAAGTTCACAATAAAGGGAATAGTCAGAATGGTGATAAAACTACTGAGAGCTGTCAGGGTCACAGAGAGCGCCGTATCCCCCTTGGCCAGGTGGGCAATTAAGTTAGACGTTGGTCCACCAGGACAGGCTGCCAGGATCATAATTCCAACGGCGATTTCAGGGGCAAGCGGAAAAACCAGGGCGATTCCAAATCCAATAAGCGGAAGGAGGATCATTTGATTTACCAATCCCACAAGGATGGCTTTGGGATATACGATGATCCTTTTAAAATCGTCGGCCACAAGGGATAATCCCATGCCCAGCATAATAATTATCAATGAGCCAGCGAGTACAATGGTAGAGGCTTTGTCCATTTTACTTAGTTTAGGTTAGCTTTGTAATATAGAATTATTTTCCTGCTTAGCTATAAATGACCATGGAAACCGAGGAGATGAAACAGCATATACTGGCTGAAATAACAAAAACTGAATCACTTATTGCAGCGTATAAAGAGATGACCCGGCCTGTTTCACCCGATGATGCCATTGGACGCATTTCCCGTATGGATGCCATTAATAATAAGAGCGTGACGGAAGCATCCCTGCGGCAGGCTGAAGAAAAGTTGAAGAACCTGCAGCGGGTGATTTCGCGGCTTGGGACCAGGGAATTTGGCATCTGTATCAAATGCGGCAAGCCTATCCCTGTTGGTAGAATCCTGTACCGACCTGAAAGTTTAACTTGTGTGAGTTGCGCCAGATAGCGCAATATCCATCTGAATCTATACCTTTGCAGCCTTTTTAATAAAACTGGAATATTTACAATATATGATCACAACAGCGGGCTTACGAATACAATTTGGGAAACAGGTCTTGTTCCAGGATGTGAACCTGAAGTTTACCTCAGGGAACTGTTATGGGATTATCGGTGCTAACGGGGCTGGGAAGTC
>JAHEEC010000122.1 GCA_024640885.1 Bacteroidota bacterium
GCAACTCCATGCATGTCTTCCTCCTGAACCTTCCAAATATCAAATTCGGGGCTTTGATCCCAAAGGGAGAATATGTCACCCTGGTACTGCTGGGAAATGACATCAACAAAGAGATTGCGGCTAGCTTTATGGAATCTGAACCCGTAAGGAAACTGTTCCCGGCGGGCACTGAATTGGAGAATATCACTCCATGCAAATGCTTTCCATCCATCAATGTGAAGGGGGCAAAATATGCCTATGATGACAGGGTGGTCCTGGTGGGAGACTCCGCTTCCTCCAAGCTGTACAAAAACGGAATCGGGGCAGCTTACATCACCGGGAAGGCGGCTGCAAACACAGCCGTTTTCAACGGGATCTCCATGGGGGCCTTCAGAAAGTACTATCAACCCATCTGCAACGAACTGGACCGGGATAATACCCTGGGAAGGTTCATCTTTGCGGTCACCAGCATCATTCAGAAATCTGCTGTGCTTAAAGGGGGCATGCTCGGCATGGTCATCTCTGAACAGCGGAGGTCGGGGAGCAAGAAAAGGATGAGTTCGGTCCTGTGGGATACATTTACCGGCAGTGCAGCCTACAGGGATATTTTCATACGGGTGATGAATCCCCTGCTGCTCGTGTCACTTGTCTGGAATATCATTAAAAGTATGTTCAATATAATCTTTAGAAGAAATGAGAAACAACAAGTTAGGCCGGCTCTACCGTGATGGCGAGGTGGTCATCAACAAGGGCGATGAGGGAACCTGTCTTTTTGTGATCCAGGAAGGCAAGGTTGATGTGTTTGACCACAACGGGGAAGGTGAAGTGAAAATCGCGGAACTCGGGGCCAGCGAATTTTTCGGGGAGATGGGGCTGTTCGAGAAGGATGTCAGGTCCTGCACAGTGCGCGCCTCGGGAAATGCCAAGATCCTGACCATCGACCGGAAGAATTTTTACAAGACCATTCAGAAGGATCCAACACTGGCTTACAGGCTTTTACAGAAAATGTCCTCCCGATTAAGGGAATTGAATAAAAAAGTTACCCAGCAATAACAAAGAGCAGGCAAATTGCGTTTGGACTCAGACAGAGACTGAAGAGGAAGGTCATTCACTTGGCCTTATATATGATTTATAACCACATATTTGAAGATGAAGAGAATAAATAATGGCTTTATGGGTGAGGCGAAAGAGTATGTGACCACCCTGCTGACCCATGAACTCTCTGATAAATGCCTTTTTCACACCATCAATCACACGCTGGATGTGTTAAAGAATGCGGAGATCATCGGAGAGTACAGCAAATTGGATGAAAATGAACTGAATGTGCTGAGGTTGTGTGCGCTTTTTCATGATGTGGGATACCTTGATGCATATGATGATCATGAAATATTCAGTGCCCGGCGGGCCAAAAAATATCTGCTGGAAAAAGAGATAGATCCTGAAACGATCCACCAGGTGGAGAAGGCCATCCTTTCCACCAAAACGCCCCAGGATCCCAAAGACAGGATCTCCAGGATCCTTTGCGACGCCGATCTCATGAACATGACCTTTGACGACTATTTCGAACAGATCGATCTGATGCGCATGGAATGGGCCAAGGTTGGAAAAGCAAAGCTCAACCGGAACGAGTTCCATATGAAATCACTGGAATTCTTCCAGTCCCACCAGTATCATTCTGAATACGGCAAGAAGGTATTGCAACCAAAAAAAGAGGCCACCGAACTTAAGATAAGGAACAGGGTCCTTGAAGACCGTTAAGTACCGGAACCGGCCGGATCCCGCCTGGAAATCCTGTACTAACGTGACAGTTGCTTCAGGAGGTCCTTGAAGATGAAATGGTGAAAGGGAAGGAAAAAGTACCAGTATAACCTCCCCGGCACTCCCCTTGGCTGGAAATAGGCAGTCACCTTCAGAAGGTTTTCTGATTCAATCCCGGTTATTTCAAAATCGAGCCAGGCTTTTCCGGGCAACCGCATTTCGGCACGCAGCAGGAGCTGTCTGTCCATGACCATCTCCTCAACCCTCCAGAAGTCGATCACATCGTTCACACGGAGGGAAGTGGCACTGCGCCTGCCCCTGGAGGTCCCCACCCCCATAAACACCCGGTCGATGATCCCGCGCAAATGCCACATCCAGTTCGAATTGAACCATCCCTGGTTCCCCCCGATCTGGCAAACAGATTCAAAAAGGGCATCTGCCTCTTTTCCTGTGGATATTGAATAGCTTTGTATATACCTCGGGGGTTTGCTTAATTCCCTTAGTTTCATGGTCAGCTCGTGGGCCGGGGGATAGGCATCCGACCACCGGGTGGCTATCTTGTCATGCTCCTCGCGGGAAAGGGCCCTTAGCAACATCACTTTGTAGCGGATGGTCCTGAAGTCGAAACATTGCTGGATAGTAAGGTCCCTGACCACCCTGTTATCTTTCACGCTTTCAAACATGCCGGTGGTAATTTGTGCCGGGACTGGCGATATCAGGCTGACAATGTAGCTGTATAACCGGATGGTTGAAAATGGGGTCGGCAATAGGAGCGGACGTTTGCGCTTAAGTTTGGCCAGGATCTTGATCATTTCGCGGTAGGTCAGCACCTCTTCCCCCCCGATGTCATAATCATTTCCCTTTGTCTGGCCGGATTCAAGCACTCCCACCAGGTATTTGACCACATCCCTGATGCTGATGGGCTGACAGGGGTTATGGGCCCAGGGGGGCATAAAATAGACCGGGGAGTTCCTGACAATGCTGTTCAGGATCTCAAAGGAGGCGCTTCCTGAACCGATCACGATGCCGCTCCTCAAAATGGTGGTGGGTACGGTACCCTGCTTCAGTGTTTCAATGACTTCGAACCTGTTCCCGTGATGGTGGCCGGGCATTTTACTGCGCGATCCACCCGTGTTCCCAAGGTAAATGATCCGTTGAAGCTTCTCCTCACCTGCAATGGCAGAGAAATTGGAGGCAACCCTCAGGACCGATTCTGAATCATCCTCCTTCTCGGCAAGCATGGAGTGCATGAGGTAGAAGGCCACACTCACCCCTTTGAGGGCCTTTCTTAAAAGGCCCGGTTTCAGTGCATCAGCCACAACCACTTCCGCTTCGGGCCAGCGTTCAATATATTCCGGGGAGTAGCTCCTGACCATGACCCTCACCTGGTATCCGCGCTTGATCAATTCCGGGACCAGCCTTCCCCCAATATATCCGGTGGCTCCTGTGACCAGGATAAGCCCGGTTTGAGGTACCGGAACCGTGGGCAGGCCTTCGCAATATGACTCCTGGCTATACCAATCCATGAAGGACGCAGCTAAAATAATGGTTCATGCCACAAAATTATATTTTTTGTGGTCAAAGTAACGGATTGCAATATCTAAGATGATAACCTGGTCGCCTACCTGCTTCCCGTGGCCCTGAAACCACCCGCTATTTTGGCTGGTTTGGGGTTCATGCACATGACCGGAATATTTTCAGGATTGGCAAGGATAAACTGCTCGGGAGCGCCCAGCATATAATCCACCCATCGGATGTCCCGGGTGGCCATCACCAGGATCAGATCGGCCTGCCGCTCTTTGGCAATCTGAACGATCTCCTTCTTGAAACGCTGTTTTCCCGAAGAGTTCAAAATTTCGTAACCCACATCGTGTCCTTTCAGGAAAGACTCTATATACTTAATATTGGAAAGGATCTTTCTCCTGAATCCCTTGTCCTTGGCCTTTGACTTCAGGATGACGAATTTCGATCCGAAATTCCTGGCCAGGTAATAGATCCAGTTTGCTTTTTCCTTGTTTTCGCGCTTAAAGTCAATGGGCAACAGGATCGTATCGATGGTCTCTTTCACAGGTTTGTCCTGCACAACCAGGAACGGAATGCGTGATGATACCACAACCTTCAGGGCCTTGCTTCCAAATAATTTCTGTGCACCCACCATCCCATGGGTCCCCATGATGATCATCTCTGCCTTCATATCCTTCGCAATGGTACCTATGGCATGGAAAATGCTTCCTTCCACCACTTCCACATGGGGTTTTTTGCCAAATTCCGTCCCCAGTTTTTCGGCTGATGCTTTCAGTTCACCTGTCTTCGCAGGGATATCTTTCTGATCAGCGACTATATGGAGCAGGAGAATTTCCCTGTTCAGTACCCTGGAAATATTTACAGCATGCTGAAAAGCGTTCTCAGCCACCGTTGAGAAATCCCACGGTACAATAATTGGCCTTTCTAACTTTTCCATGAATATCCTATAGTTTGGTTATCAATGAAGGGTAAATATATTTTTATATTTTTGGTACAGTCCAGGTCATCGGAGACCTCTACGATTCCCAAGTTATGAATTTATTTATCAAGTCATACAGGAATAGCTTGATTTTTTTTCTGCTGGTAACAGGGGAATGTGGCTTCAACAGTGGGATCGCACAACAACAAATATTTTATCTGACCCCCTGGATCCAGGAGACAAAGTTGCCTTATCAATATAAGGACATCCCCAACGAATCGATTTACCTGGACCGGCACGGTCATCTTTTCGTGGGAAAGACCAATGGGCTGTCCGTGGTGGAAGGGAGCCATTCCTATCACCTGCAGATGCACGGACCGGTTTATGTGACCGGAGGAGATTCCGACACCCTTTTTTATGCCTGCGAAAATGATGCAGGATACCTGGTCATGAATGACAGTCCCTCTTATCATCCGGTTTCCAGAAGCTACTGGATCCCCTCCTCGCAACGCAACTTCACCCCCTCCGGGCTGATCTCTTACCAGAAGGATTATTTCATCAATTCTGATAGGGGAATCTTTTTTCTTTCAGGGGGCCGCTCAAAATTGTTCTCATTCCATGGCGCAAATACCCAACTCTATCCACTGGACGAAAAACTTTTCCTGACGGTTGAAGGCACCGGTGTAATGAGCTGGAGCGGGAGCGAGTTCACCCTTCTTGTCCCGGAGGACCAACTTGGGAATAACCCGGTGGTTCTTTTGGGAACCGGGACGGGGAATCTACAGATCCTGACTTCGGTTGGCGGACTCTATTCTATGTCCGGATCCGGTGCTCCACCCTCCCTGGAAGCGAACCTGTCATCCATGGAAAAGATCACTTTCATGGCAAACATAGGCCATGGACACATGCTGGCTGACGTGGAAGGCAGAGGGATCTCAATCCTGGACCAGAGGGGCAACCTGGTCACCAGGCTGGGAACCGGAGGAGAATTGCCCGACAATGAAATCAAGCAGCTGTTTATCCAGGAAGACCATGAAATCTGGATCCTGAGTTCCCACGCCCTGCATAAGATCAACTATCCAAGCCCGCTCAATGTGCTTGATCTGAAATCTTTGGAAACGGGTGCCATCCTTACATCAATGGTCACAAAGGAGGGGATGTTCCTTGGAACCGGCGGAGGATTATTCAAACTGGAACAGGCAGATCCGGTCCTGAGCCAGTTCAGCCTTACGGCCCTCAACCCTGGGAACAGGGGCTCAGTACACCTGCTGGACTCATCCGGAACCGCTCTATTTGCCGCAGGTTTCAACCAGCTCTCCGCAATCCGTCATGGAGCCCTGGAAATAATGGATGAAGGAATCTTCACAGGGATCCGCGCACTGAACAGCAACTCCCTTATTGCTTCAGGTGAGAAGGGCCTGTTCCGATATGACCGCACGGAAACCGGCTGGAAGAAAAGCCCCCTCGATCCTTCACTGACCACCGGCCACTCCTTCGTGAGCTTCGACAACCATATATTTTTTCTATGCAGGAACGGGGTATACAGGTTCGGACCTGGCACCATGGATGTTGAACCCATCCCTTTTCACAGGGATGAGTTGCTGCAAAGACTCGATGCCCTGGACGGTGAGCTATACCTTGTAGGTGACACCCATGTGTACGTTTACGAAAAGGGTGAAGATGCCTTTTTGCCAATGCCTTGGGATAAAAAGGCAGAAATCCTCTCGGGTTCAGAAATGATCCTGCCAGGAAATGAAGGGGATTACTGGATATTAAAGAACAATGGCAAATACAGTTCCAGGATCATTCAAACCAGGAAGCTGGATGAGCTTGAAGAGGATTATTCCACCTTTCCCGTCCTTCAGAACCTGGGTGAAATCATCAATCTAAGTGCAAGGGACAGCCTTCTTTTCATTACCGGGAAAGATAAGATATGCCTGTTTGACCTTAGGGAACTTAAAAGCTATGCAGCTTCAATTTCACTCCACATTGAAAAGCTGGAATCGGTCGACCGTGATGCGGAGTTCTATCTTTCGGGCCTGGAATTTCAGAGCATGCCCGATCCCCTGTTCAGGTACAGGCTGCTCCCCGGGAAGGAAATTTGGTCGGGATGGGATCAAAGAAGGAACGTTACATTGAACAACCTCCGGCAGGGCAATTACAAGATCGTGGCCCAGGCCAGGGACCTGTACGGGAGGGTTTCGGAGCCCGTGGAGATGGAGTTCACCATCCACCCGCCGCTCCTGGGCACGTGGTATGCCTACATCGTCTATTCTTTTATCTTCCTGGTCGGTCTGTTCCTGTTTCGAAAATTGCGGCTGCTCGGTTATCGGAGGGCCGAATCGAGGATATCCCAGCGCATGCAGGACAAGCTGGATGACATGGCCATTGAAAAGGAGAAATCAGATAAACTTGTGGCCGAGATTTTACCGGAAAAGACCCTCTCTCAACTCAAGGACAAAGGGAGGGCCAAATGGGATAAATATGAGCGTGCTACGGTACTGTTTTCAGATATTCAGGGTTTTACGCAAATCGCTGAGGAGATGAATCCAGAAGCTTTGATTGATGAACTGGATAAATTCTTTTTCCATTTCGATTCGGTGGTGGAAAAGTACAACATTGAAAAGATCAAAACCATTGGTGATGCCTACATGGCAGCGGGTGGGATCCCGGAAAAGAACAGCACCAATCCGGTGGAAGTGGTGCTGGCCGCACTGGAGATGCAATCCTACATGCAACACCTGAAATCTTCCAGGGCAAAGATCTGGGACCTGAGGATCGGGATCCATACAGGCCCGGTGATCGCAGGTGTGGTGGGGCACAAAAAGGTCTCATACGACATCTGGGGGGATACAGTCAACACCGCTTCCCGGATGGAATCATCGGGGACGGCAGGAAAGGTGAATATCTCCGGGATCACCTACCAACTGGTGAAGGATTACTTCCTCTGTGAATACAGGGGCAAGCTCCCGGTGAAATACAAAGGTAAAATCGACATGTATTATGTGAACGGGCTTCGGCCGGAACTGGCTGTGGATCTCAAGGAAATCCCCAACAAAAGGTTTTTCACCAAACTCCAGCTTCTCCGGCTGGGTGACCTGGAGGAAAAGGTTTTCGGGGAAATCCTGAAAGATTTACCCGAGATCCTTCATTTTCACAACCTTGAATATGCCCGGAAGGTTTATGACCAGGCAATGCTCCTGTGCCGGGCCGAAGAGGTTTACGAGGAGGAGAGGCTGGTTGTCCTGACAGCAGCCCTGATGCTTTTAACCGGACTGACCCAATCATTTCACACATTTGAGAATCGATCTGCTGTCATATCCAGGGAGATCCTGCCAGATTTCAAATACACTGAAGCACAGATTGACCAGGTATGCAACCTGATCCTCTCCACCAAACTGCCCTTAGCGCCCAACAACAGGCTTGAGCAGGTGATGATCGATGCAAAAATGGAATACATTGGCAATCCTGACTATACCACCCAGATCAAGCTTCTGTTCCAGGAGATGAAAGACGCCGGGTCAAAAATTAACGGCCAGCAATTTAAGAAACAGCAGCTTGAGCTTCTGTTCGAGTTTGAATATTTCACGGTTTCGGCAAGGCGCCTCCGGGAGGTTTCAGGCAAGGACCAGATCGCCACCCTGGAGCTGGAAAGGTGGATTTAAAAACTCCTTATACAACATCATTTCATTATTGGTGCTGAGAAGCAGAATGTTTACTTTTAAAACCTTATTGAACCACAAATGTGAAGTGCTATGGATCTTGACTGGAAAAGCCTTGGATTTAACATCATGAAGACTGACTTCAATGTCAGGTGTGTGCACAGGGACGGCAAATGGGGTGAGCTGGAGGTACACTCCGAAGAGACGTTCCCCATTCACATTGGAGCAACCTGCCTGCATTACGGCCAGGAATCATTCGAGGGGCTGAAAGCATTCAGGGGAGCCGACGGACACATCAGGATCTTCCGCCACGATGAGAATGCCAGGCGCATGAGCCAGTCGGCAAAGGGAATCCTCATGGCAGAGGTCCCGCAGAAGTTATTTATAGAAGCAGTAGAAAAGGTGGTCCTTCTGAACAAGGAATATGTCCCTCCCTATGGAACCGGCGCATCGCTTTACATCCGTCCGCTGCTCATTGGAACTGGCCCGGAAGTGGGTGTGAGGCCCTCCAGGGAATACACCTTCATTGTATTTGTGATGCCAGTGGGCCCCTATTTCAAAGAAGGATTCAAACCTGTGGATATCATGATCTGCAGGGACCATGACCGGGCTGCCCCCCTGGGAACCGGTCACCTCAAAGTGGGTGGCAACTATGCAGCCAGCATGAGCTCCATCCTGGATGCCCATCAAAAGGGTTATGCCACCTCTTTATACCTCGATGCCAGGGAGAAAAAATATATCGACGAATGCGGACCTGCCAACTTTTTCGGGATCAGGGATAACACCTATGTCACTCCTGAGTCACATTCCATCCTGCCATCCATCACGAACAAAAGCCTTCAAAAGCTGGCCGAAAGCATGGGGATGAAGGTTGAGATCCGTCCGGTTCCGGTGGAAGAACTGGCTAATTTCGATGAGGCGGGTGCCTGCGGAACGGCCGCGGTAATCACTCCCATCCGCAAGGTGGTGGACATTGAAAAAGAGATCACCTACCGCTTCGGAGATGGTGAGAATCCGGGTCCCGTCACTTCAAAGCTTTATGAAACCCTGACCGGAATACAGAATGGCGACCGGAAAGATCCCTTCGGCTGGACAAAAATCCTTGAATAAACTGAATCCATCCGGTGTAACCCAAATTATTCCTATCTTTGCCCCAGCCATTTTTTGAGGCAATGCCACAGAAGGAAAACAGTACATATTCCCGGAGGATCCGCAGCTCATACATCACGTCA
>JAHEEC010000251.1 GCA_024640885.1 Bacteroidota bacterium
TCCGCGCACCCCTTGATCCAAGGGCCCCGTCGGCGAACAATTTTATGGTGTTTACCGAGAGAAGGTCGGTTCGATGGGGTCCTTTCTCCACAAATTGTGTAAAGTTCTCTGCGGAGGGATCCAGCATGGCATTGATCCGGATCCTGAGTGAACCGGTCCTTTGCAGTGAATCGATCAGCAGTACCACATCCCGCGATAATCCTGCATCCTGCACAGAGGTGAGCCCCACACTGAAACAATTCTTTTCGGCCTCCTGCAAGGCCCGAACCACCTCATCGCGTCCCGGGGCAGGGATGATGGATCCCACCAGGCCGATGGCGTTGTCCACAAGGATTCCATTGGGAACTCCGGAGGTGAGCATCACGGCACCCCCTTCCACCCTGGATTGGGTCGTGATCCCTGCCATTTCAAGGGCAACCGTATTGACCCAGGCCGCATGACCGTCGACCCTTCTGAGGATGACGGGGGTATCGGGGAAATGCGCATCCAGCATCCACCTGTCCGGGAATTCCTGTACTTCCCAGTCGTTCTGGTCCCAGCCCCTCCCCGTGATCCATTCCCCCTGATTCACCTCTTGATGTGCTTTCAGTACAGAGATGATTTCATCCACCGACCCGGTGCCTGTCAGGTCAGCCTCATTCAGGTCCATGCCGTAGCCAAAGAAGTGACAATGGGCGTCGATCCAGCCGGGGTACACATAAGCCCCTTCCAGGTCCCTTACCACACCGGAAGTGTAGTTGCGGGCAATTTCTTCGGAGGTGCCTGTGGCCAGGATCCGGTGATCCCTGACTGCTATGGCCTCAGCCTTGCTGAAGGATTCATCCACAGTATAGATCACCCCGTTGGTCAGGATCAGGTCAGCCTCCTGCTGACCGGTTTTGCATCCGGTTATCATTATCAGGACTAGGGGCAGGATCAATCTTTCAGGTTTCATGGCCACAGGTTTGAAACAAAAATAGCATTCTCACATTATTTTCCCCATTTTTGCGTTCATAAGAACAAAATGACCGAATGGGTTTTCCGAGGATCCTTTTCCTGATTTTCCTTCCGGGGCTGCTCTTTTTTGCATGTCAGCCGGAACGCAATTATATTGAGGAATCGGACGCCCGGCTCACTTTTTCACTGGATACGGTCTATTTCGATACGGTATTCACCACCATCGGCACCATCACCGAATCATTCAGGGTCAAGAATCCACACAACCAGTTTGTAAAAATTGAGGATATCTACCTGGCCGGTGGAGAATCCTCTGTGTTCCGGATCAACGTGGACGGGCAGCCGGGGACCAGGTTTTCAGGGATTGAGATCGCACCCCGGGACAGCATGTATATTTTTGTGGAGGCCACACTGGATCCCAACGAAAGCAGTGACATCCTTCGGATCCAGGATTCAATCGTCTTCCTGACCAATGGGAACGTGCAGGACATCGACCTGGTGGCATGGGGACAGGATGTGCACATCCTCAGGGACAGCACCCTCAGTGGCGCGATCACCTGGACCGCTGACAAACCTTACCTGATCCTCAATTACGCCTACGTGGATTCCATTTCATCACTGACCATCGAACCCGGGACCCGGGTCCACCTCCACAGGGATGCGTTGCTATTTGTGGATGGAACGCTGAAGGTGAATGGAACCTTTGACGAACCCGTGAAGTTTGCAGGTGATCGCCTGGAGGAATTTTACAGTGATATTCCAGGCCAGTGGGGGCTTATATATCTATCGGAAAGCAGCTATGGGAACCGGGTCGATTATGCCGAGATCATCAACGGGACCATGGGGATCCTGATCAGTGCATCACCCGAATCGGGAAAGATGCCTGACCTTGAGATCACCAACACGCTCATTAACCGGATGAGTTCCTACGGAATCTATGCCCTCAATGCGGCAGTGACCGGTTCCAACCTTGTGATCGGTGACTGCGGGGGGAGCAGCCTGGGCCTTATTTATGGCGGGGACTACCTGTTCACACACTGCACCATTGCCAACCACTGGCCCTCCTATTTTTCAAACCGGAAATTGCCGGCACTTTACCTGGCGGATTACTTTCCTAATTATGATTCGGAAGGGAACCTGGTGATCTATACGGGCGGGGAGTTTGACAGGGCCGAATTCAGGAACTCCATTATCGATGGCAACGGCCGCATGGAACTGGTCATTGACAGCTATGACAACCGCCAGCTGAATTACAGGTTTGACCACTGTCTCACCCGCATCAATGAAGACAGCCTGAACTACCTTGAGGACCCCCTCTTTTCCTCCATCATCAACAATGAAAATCCCATGCTGGATTCGGTCCCGTACAGCTACGAACTGGACTCGCTTTCACCTGCCATCGATGCCGGTCTTGCTTCGTTTGCTGTGGAGTTCCCCTTCGACTTCAATGGGAACGACCGCCTTGGCGACGAGGCCCCCGACCTGGGTGCCTATGAATGGATCGGGGAGTAGGGCTGATTACCACCCCCCCTGTCCCATCAATCCCCATGAGATCGATTACACCGGGTGCAACCCCCGGGCTGGTCTGTACCGCCCTCTCTCTGGTGTGTACCTCCCTGTGGGTATTGTGCAGTCCCGC
>JAHEEC010000123.1 GCA_024640885.1 Bacteroidota bacterium
CCTGCCTTCGGAGATCGATACCGGCTCCATCCAACTGGAATTAGTTATGTTCCATATGGGGAAACCGGTTTCCTTACCCCTGATTCAGTGGACCAGCAGCGTGGAATGGGCACATGTGGATGCGGATCATACCTTATTCCTCACAGGCAGTGGTCCCCTGACCCTGACTGCAACGACGCTGGGAGAACCTTCTCTTACAGCCACGGTTTCTACGCTGGTAAATCCGGAGATGCACCTTGCTTATTTAAGCCGGGAAGAAGCTGCCAGCCCCTTGCTGTATCCCAATCCGGCCTCGGATTTTATCCATGTAGACGGATTCGAGCAGGGGAATCTCTATTTTTATGACAGCACCGGGAAATTGACCAGGCAACTTAACCATTACACCTCCGGTGCTGCAATCAACATTCGTGAATTCTCGCCCGGATTGTATTTTTTAAGGATCGGGGAGGGTAGTTCGGCCACTTTCCTGAAACTTCTGAAGCAGTAGTATGAGAAGAGTGGCGGGCACCCTGGCAATGACCGGATTCCTGGTCTCCCACCTGTTCTCACAGGGAATGCAGGATTCTGTCTATCATATTGAGGAAGTAGCCATCACCAGGGAGCTGATTTTTGTGAAGGAGCAGGCCGGAATGAAGCAGACTCGTGTCGACAGTGCGGTACTGGAAAGCAAGGTCGGTCTGTCCCTGTCGGACCTCTTGTCGGAGAACACCTCTGTATTTATAAAGAATCATGGACGCGGTGCACTTGCCACAGCCTCCTTCCGGGGCACTTCCCCTTCTCATACCCAGGTAAACTGGAACGGAATACATATTAACAGCCCCATGGCAGGCATGGTCGATTTCTCACTCATCCCTGTATACATTATCGATGAGCTCGTCCTGAATCATGGCTCCGCATCGCTGGCCGACCGGAGTGGAGGAATCGGCGGGTCCATTAATATAAATAACAGGGCCGGCTGGAATGATACACATCGCGTCGAATATATGCAGGGACTGGGAAGTTACAGCACCTTTGATGAATTCCTGCAGGTAGGATTCGGGAAGAATAAAATGCATAGCAAGACCCGCATCTACCATAACTATTCCGCTAACGACTATGCCTTTGTGAACCGGGGAATCGCCAGCATAGATCCTGTTTCCGGAGCAATTACCAATCCCATCGATACCAACGATCATGCCTCCTATTTGCGCTATGGTCTCTTACAGGAGGTGTACTACCGGCCCGGAACCAGGCATCTTTTATCCATGAAATACTGGGGCCAGTTTGCTGACCGGACCATCCCCAGGCCCACCTCCTACGAAGGTCCCGATAATTCCAATCTGAACCGTCAGGAGGACCTGGACCACCGGCTGGTTGCCGACTGGAAATTTTATGGCGGGTTTGGAAAGCTGTTGCTTCGCTCAGGCTATGCAGAAAAAAAGCTTGATTACAATCAAATGAACCAGGTGCCTGGATTGGGATTGATCCCCGCCATCTGGTCTGAAAGCAGGCAGCAAAGCCTGTACAATACACTTTCATATTCCGGCACTTTCGAAGAGGATCTCTCCTGGGAAGCAGGTATTGATCTGAATTATCATAGGGTGGGATCGGCCGATTCTGTTTCAGGAGCCGCCTATGAGGGTCGACGAAATGAGGTCTCCGCGATGTTTGCTGTACACAAAAGTTTCAGGGACAGGATGAACCTGAACCTCCTGCTTCGGCAGGAGTGGACAGATGGCATCAGGCTACCTTTTATTCCCTATCTGGGGATGGATTTCAGGCTGATAGAAGGAGTGGACCTGCTTTTGAAAGGGAACATTGCAAGGAATTATCATCTGCCAACACTCAACGACCTCTACTGGCAGCCCGGAGGAAATCCTGAGCTCCTGCCCGAAGAAGGATTCACCGTGGAGGGGGGGATCGCCTTTCAGCAGGAGTTTTCAGGCAATTTGATGAAAACAGAGCTTTCACTCTACCGATCGCAGATCGACAACTGGATTATCTGGCTTCCCTCCTACAGGGGCTACTGGGAGCCACGTAATATCAGGAGCGTCCTGTCAAAAGGGCTGGAATACAATTTGCAGGTCCAGGGCAGGCTCTCAGAATTCACCTATCGACTGAGTGCGACCTATGGCTTTACCAGTGCCGTCAACCACGGGGATCAGCTTATCTGGAGTGATGAGTCCTATGGAAAACAGCTGGTTTATATCCCGCTTCACTCGGGGAATATGCTGGCCCGTCTTGGATGGGGCAATCTTTTCTTCTCCTACCAGTTCAATGCCTTCAGCGAAAGATTTACCACCTCAAGCAACGATGTAAGCCGTCGCGACCGGCTCTATCCCTATTATATGAATGATATCTCAGCGGGGAGCTTTGTTCATTTGAAACGAGTGGACCTGAGTGTTGAATTAAAGGTGTATAATCTACTGGATGAGCCCTATCATACCATTTTGTACCGGCCCATGCCCGGAAGGAATTACCAGTTGGTTTTCAAAATTCAAATCTGAGGGCATGTTGATCCGGAAGCTCATATACACAGGACTGCTCCTTCTTCTATCCATCGCGGGATGCATGAAAGATGATGAGCTCTGGGAGTTTGAAAGGCCGCCCCATGAGCTGCCCTATTCGGGAATTTTTGTGATCAATGAGGGAAATTTCATGTATGGGAACGCTTCACTGACCTATTATGATCCGGAGACCAGGCAGGTTTTCGATGATGTTTTTTTCCAGGCCAACGCCCTGCCCCTGGGCGATGTGGCTCATTCCATGAGCATCCGCGACAGCCTGGCCTATGTGGTGGTCAATAATAGCGGCAGGATCTATATTTTCGATAAAAGCACCTTTAAGCTAAAGGGCAAAATTACCGGACTTACCTCTCCCAGGTATATCCACTTCCTGAGCGATACCAAGGCCTATGTAACAGATCTCTATGCCAGGTCCATTGCGGTGGTGAACCCACAAACCGGGGAGCTGACGGGAGTCATTCCTGTAAGCAATAACAACAGGGATTTTGCTCAGCATGCTACGGAACAAATGCTTCAGTATGGGCGCTTTGTATACACCAATTGCTGGAGCTACGATAAACTGGTCCTGGTAATCGATTCGGAACTGGACCAGGTAGTGGACTCCGTTGAGGTCAAAAAACAACCCAACTCCATGGTGATGGACAGGAATCATGCCCTGTGGGTGCTCTGCGACGGAGGGGCTGAGGCGAGCCCCTATGGCTCGGAAAGCGCCGGGCTGATGAGGATCGGCGCAGGATCCACCAGGGCTGAACTCATCCTGGAGTTTCCTCCGGGAGAGATGCCAAGGGATCTGAAGATTAATGGAACAGGGGATACCCTGTATTATATCAATGGCGATGTCTACCGCCATGCCATCCTGGGATCTGAAGGTTCGGAGCTACTGGTTGAAAGCCCTTATGAAGGAAGCGTGCTGAGCGGATTTTATGGCCTGGAGGTGGATCCCATAAGCTCAGAAATTTATGTGGCCGATGCCATCGATTTTGTGCAAAGGGGAATGGTTTACAGGTTTAGCCCGGAAGGAGTTGGTATCGATACATTCCGTACCGGCATTGCCCCCGGAGGATTCTGTTTTAATTTCTGAAAATATGTTGTAATTTGTTTGGGCTTTTTCTAAGAAACCTATTCATGACAATTCAGCAATACCAGAAGAAATGCTCAAAAGAATACCTGAAGAGCATAAAATTTCCAGAGGAGAATTCCTACCTGTATGGCAATCCGGTTCAAACTGTGGTGCCCATTGAAACAGCCATCGGCAAGATCATGATCATTGGGCCTCAACCTGCGGCCAAGATGTATTTTGTAAACGACATACCGGATGTTCCTCTCTATGATGCAACCGCGCCTTTTTCCATTGAACCCTATCATGATGGCAGCCGTGTTCGCAGCTCATTCACCGGGCAGGAGTTGAACGAAGTAATCCTGGAAACCCTGGAGATTAAAAGGGAGCACTGCTGGCTAACCACCCTGGTGAAAGTGTTCCTCTTTGATGACGATCATGTAAAGAAGTACCACCGCCTGGGAAAGGAAATAAAGGCCAACAGAAAGCTACACAGCGAATATGCCCTGAAGAGCATCCCCTGGCTCCGCGATGAGCTGGAGATTGCCAACCCCAAGGCCATAATTCTGCTGGGCCCTGAAGTTATCTCCAGCCTGCTTCTGATTTCGGAAGAGGAGGCCATGGACCTGATTACCGGGGACGTGGTGGAGAAAAAAATCATCTGGAAAAACTCCAATTTTATCTGCCTGCCCCCTCCCGGGGTGATTATGGACCGGTCGGCCCGGAATCCCTGGCCCCGGAAATTTGCACTCCAGATCGGTCCGAAGGCTGCAAAAGAAATCAAGAGACTGCAGGCCCAACCCAGTATCTGAACGAGCTTTTTACCGTATAATAAAACCCACCCCTGTTCCCAGAGGTGGGTTTTTCTATTCCCAGGAATTTAAAAGAGATCCATTTATTTTCCTGAGGTGTGTTTTTGAAGCAACCTGGGATTTTTAGCGTAGCTAATAACCACTTGGCGTTAAAATTTCCCTAAGAGATATATCGATATCCTTAAATTCCGCTAAAGTCAACATTGTTAAACACCAGCGATGGCAGCTGCCAGGATCTGCTGAGGTCCAAATCGGAGCCCACTGCCACCAGGTCGTGCCAGAGTTGTTTGAAATTGCCGGTGATGTTCATTTCAGCCACAGGCTGAACAAGTTTCCCTTTTTCCACCAGGAAGCCTTCGATCCCGAAGGAGAAATCACCTGTAGCACCATTGCTGTTTCCGCCGTTAAAACCTGTAACCAGGATGCCTCGCTCGATATCGGCCAGTAATCCTTCCAGGTCTTTTTCACCGGGTTTAATGATCAGGTTGGTGGTACTTCCGGAGGTGGCTTCCATTTCCAGCTTCTTCCCGTAATAGGTATCAATATAATAGGTCTTCAGGATTCCATTTTCAACGACAGATCTTTTTTCAGTGGCCATCCCCTCGTTGTCAAACAACCTGGAACCGCGTCCCGATACAATAAAGGGATCATCCACGATGGACATCACGTCAGAACCGATCTTCTCCCCCTTCATGCCGATCAGGAAGGACTGTTTTTGCTGGATGGCGCTGCCGTTCAGTGCAGAAAGAATGGGGCGTATGACCTGCCCGGCACTCTTGTTTTCTACGATCATGGGCATTTTCCCGGACGCGATCTTTGCCTGTCCCAGGCGATCCAGAGCCCTTTTAAGGGCTTTATTACCAATATCCTTGCGAATCAGTTCATTGCTGAAAATGGATGACTCGTTCCATCCTCCACGTGG
This sequence comes from Bacteroidota bacterium, assembly GCA_024640885.1. Taxonomy (GTDB): domain Bacteria; phylum Bacteroidota; class Bacteroidia; order Bacteroidales. The sequence continues at coordinate 5,296 of JAHEEC010000123.1, forward strand.
TCGGGCCACCCCATCGGTCACAGAAACAGAAGCGTTCAGGGAGTAATAGGTATTTTCCGTATCTCCTTCAAATCCGTTGCTGGCCACCATCACGCTGCCACTCATTCCGTCTGTGTAGGAAGTGGAGACAGAAATGATGCGTTCATCGCTGCCCAGGACCTCCTTTTCAAGATTAAAGGCATCCTGTACCTTCTGCTGGGGATCCACGGACTTGAATGCGGGATCGACGGTCTTCAGATCGGGCCCACCCCCCTTGTAATAGCGTTCAGGATCAGGAAGGGTACGGAACTCATCTTCTGCCAGGAACCGGGTTCCTGCGATGGCCTCTTCAATGAATTTGCCCAGCTCATCCTTGTTGGTGATCCGGTTGGTGGAGATACTGGAATACTTCTTATCTACGTAGAGGTTGATCTGCATGCCACTCCGGTTCGATTCCTCGAGCTTGTCTATCTTCTCATCCCTTACCTCGACCTGGCTGCTGTTGTTATTGTATATGATTACCCGGGCCTGTTGTGCACCATTCTGAACGGCGTGGTCCATGGCCCATTTTGCTATACTGTATTTTTCGTCTTTGGTCATGATTAACTATTTTCAGGGTTATGCACTGGTTCCTCCAACGGTGAGTTTTTTCACCAGTACGGAAGGAAGCCCCATACCAACAGGAACCGATTGTCCGCCTTTACCGCAGGTCCATGTACCCGTAGCTGTCTGGTAGTCCCCGGCGGCCATGGTAATGTCGGCCAGCGCCTGGGGTCCGTTCCCGATAATATTGATGTCTTTGATGGGCATGGTCAGTTTTCCATTCTCGATCAGGGTGCCGGATTTCACAAAAAAGGTAAAATCACCCGCGCCGATCTTCACCTGACCGTTGGTGAAATTGTCCACGTATACTCCGTAATCAACGCTTGAGATAATTTCCTCGGTGCTATGGGGACCATTCTCCATATAGGTGATCCGCATCCGGGGAATAGGCACATGACGGAAGGACTGCCTGCGTCCGTTCCCGGTTGGATCCACTCCATAATGTTTGGCGCTGATCCGGTCGTGCAGGTAACTCTCCAGCACGCCGTCTTTGACCAGGTATACCTTTTTCACGTCATTTCCTTCGTCATCCACATTGAGGGCACCCCGGTTGTTGTCCATGGTCCCGTCTTCAACGATATTGATAAAGTCACTGGCAATGCTTTTCCCCATTTTATCGGAGAAAATCGATTCCCCTTTTCTGTTGAAGTCAGCTTCAAAGGGATGCCCCATGGCTTCATGAAGCAGGATTCCCGATCCCCCGGCACCCAGTACCACCGGAAGTTCCCCGGCTTTTGGCTTCCCGGCTCCAAAGAGAAAGTTTGTCTTTCTTACCGCTTCCTGGGCCACTTCTTCTACAAGTTCGTCATTCATAAACTCAAATCCCTGGCGCACGGAACGGGCACTGTAATCATTCTCAATCACCCCATCCTTTTCCATAACACAAACCACACCAAGCGTTGCCATGGGACGGTAATCGCAGGTAAGCAATCCTTCCGAGCTGTAGAACATCACATAGGAGGATTCATCCCGCTGAAATACCCTGGCCTTGGTCACGGACTCGTCCAGTTCAAACAGGCGGTCGTTCAGCTTCTGTACAAAGGGAATCTTCTGCTCAATGCTTGAATCCTCCCATTTCTGTGAGACCTTATAGTAGTTGGGAAGGGTCTTCTCGATGAGCTCCCCCTGATTAAAGGTGACGGGATCGTTGGCGATGGTTGCCGCGGTCTTTGCAACCTTCAGCATGTCCTGCAGGCTGGTGGATTCGGTATAGGCAAAACCGGTCTGGTCGCCCTTCAGTACTCTGACGCCCACACCATAGTCGACATTAGAGTTAGCACTGTTCACCTTTCCATCTTCCAGTCCAAGACTGTTGGAAATAGTATGTTCGAAAAAGAGGTCCGCGTAGTCGCCTCCCTTTGACATGGCTTCAGCAATCACTTTCTGAAGCATCTCGGTGGTCACTTCGAAATGGTCTAAATAGCTTTTCACATCCGGTGAGATTTGCATGTTCTGGCAGGATTTTAAGAGTGGAGGCAACACCATGGTCCCGGCCACTGCCGCACCGCCAGTTTTAATAAAACTTCGTCTGTCTAAAGTCATTTGTATCTGGGTTTAGCTTTTAAAACGCTCAATGTACAATTTTCCGGTGGAAACCGAAATAAACACCTCTTGTTTAAACGGATACTTAACATTCTTTATGATTTTTCGCTCTGTCACCCGAAAACAGTTCTATAATTGTTAAATTTAATCCGCAATGAACAACACCTAACCCAAGCTGAAATATGAAAAACATTAAATTAATTGCACTTGCTCTTGCCGGGATTTTAATCCTTGGCTGCACCAGCTCCGATACGGACGAATGGATCACCCTGTTCGACGGAGAAACCCTGGAAGGATGGACTGCCAATGAGAGTCCTGACTCCTGGAAAATAGAGGAGGGTGCTATCGTCACCGCAGGGGAGCGCTCCCACCTTTTCTATTCAGGAGATGTGCTGGATCACAATTTCAAAAACTTTGAATTAAGCGTGGATGTGAAAACGAAGCCGGAAGCCAATTCAGGCATCTACTTCCACACTAAATTAAAGGAGGGGGAGGCATGGCCCTATGACGGATATGAGTGCCAGGTGCTTAATTCCAACGGGGAGGGCGACTATGTGGAGCATAAGATGACAGGTTCGATCTATGCCATTCGCAATGTCTGGAAGTCGGTGACCCCCGACAACGAGTGGTTCAACTACCGCATCAAGGTACAGGGAAAAACCATACAAACGTTTATCAATGGGGAAATCGCAGCAGAGTATACCGAACCCGATGAGGTCTACCGCCCGGAAGGTTTTACCGGCAGGCTCCTGTCCTCGGGAACCTTCGCCCTCCAGTGCCATGATCCGGGTAGCGTGGTGGCCTATAAGAATATCAAGGTCTTACCCCTGGCTGATGACTTGCCAACTCCCGGCACCCCGCCGGAAGACCTGGAATTTGAGAAGAAGATCGTGGATCTTTCGGCTCAGAATTTCCCCCTGATCGATTTTCATACCCACCTGAAAGGAGGTCTTACCCGCGAGGAAGCCCTTGCACATGCGCGTTCCTACGGATTTACCTATGGCATTGCGGTGAATTGCGGGATCAAAATGGGATTTGAGACCGATGATTCACTGAGTACCTACCTGGATGCCTTTGAACCCACCCCCTTTGCATGGCATGCCATGCAGGCTGAGGGAAGGGAATGGCTGGACCTGTTCAGCGACGAAAGCCGGGAGCGCTTCGATTATGCCTTTACCGATGCCATGACCTGGACCAATAACAGGGGTGTACGGCAACGGCTCTGGATCCCTGCCGAGACGGATGTGGGAGATCCCCAGGATTTCATGGAGCAGCTGGTGGAGAATATCGTGAAAGTGGTGACCACCGAGCCCATCGATATTCATGTGAATCCCACCTTCCTGCCACCAGGGATCGCCGACCAGTATGATGTGCTGTGGACGGATGATCGCATCGACCGGGTGGTAAATGCCCTGGCAGAAAGTGGTGTGGCCCTGGAGATTAACAGTAAGTTAAGACTACCCAGTGCCAAGATCATTAAGAAGGCCAAGGAAGCAGGTGTGAAATTCACCTTTGGAACCAACAATGGCGGGGCCAACGACCTGGGAAGGTTGGAATATAGCATTGATATGGTCCACGAATGTGGTCTGACTTCCCAGGATATGTGGTTTCCCGGGA
>JAHEEC010000252.1 GCA_024640885.1 Bacteroidota bacterium
TTCAAAGCTGAAAATCCACAATCAACAATTGATGAAAGTACTCTGATGGGATATCTTGGACTGGGTGCCGCTTTAAATCCCCAGGCCGGTGACCTCTTTTTTTATGAGAAATACGCTTCCGACTACAGGGCCTATCTGAAAGGCCAGGGTGTGGATGAGGAACGCATGAAGCCTGAGCCTGCAAAGGAGGGTTCATTTGAACTATGGGGATATTACCAGGTGGGGGTTCCGGTATTCAGTATGGATTTATGGGGAATGAGTAAACAGGACAGCGGAAGTGTGGAAGAGGCGCTTCTTGATTTTGTGGATAGTATGCCCGGCTGGAAAGGCTTTGCAGAGTGGACGGCATATGATCACCCGACACTGGGCGCCGTTGAAATAGGTGGCCAGGTGCCCTACTCGGGTACCACCCCTCCCTATGAATGGGCGGATTCTCTGTTAAATCTCCAGGTTCCCTGGATCCTGAAACTGGCGGGAGAACTGCCCGACCTGCATATCTATGAAACAAAAACAAGTGCCAGGGGAAATGGAATCTACCAGCTGGATATATGGATCGAAAACCGTGCATTTATCCCCTTTCCAACAGAAATGGGTAGCCGAAACGGGCAACCAGCGCCAGCGGTCCTGAGTCTTGAAGGAGAAGAGGTGGAATTCGTGTCGGGTTACAGAAGAACGCCCATTTCCCGTGTGGGAGGCAAATCCCGGCATAAAATCACATTGATCATACATATGGAGAAAGCAGGTGAGATCCTGCTGAAGCTGGAAAGCCCTGCCGCAGGCCACGACATGCAAACAATTCAAATAGGAGCTTAGCATCATGAAGAAGAGCATCATATTCATAGTCGCATTCGGTTTAATGTTTTCAGGATCCCTGCCTGCACAGGATATAAAGGTACCCCTGCGTTTTGACCGTTATTATACCTACGAACAGCTTGTGGAGGCCATGCAGGCGCTGCATCAGGCCTATCCCGGAATGACCACCCTGGACCTGGTCGGATACAGCGAGGAAAACAGGGCCATCTATGCACTGACCATTTCAAACCCGGCTACAGGTGAACACATGTCCAAGCCAGGCGTGTATGTGGATGGGAATATTCATGGCAACGAGGTCCAGGCAGGTGAGGTATGCCTCTACCTGGCCAACCGCCTGCTTACCGGCTACGGGGAAAACGAACAAATCACATCCCTGGTGGATAAAAACAGTTTCTATATTATCCCGGTTGTAAATGTGGATGGAAGATATCATTTCTTCGCAGATGCCAATACCGCCAGTTCCAGCCGGAGTATTCGAAGACCCAAGGACGATGACCGGGACGGACTGTTTGATGAAGATTTTTACGATGACCTGGATGGGGACGGAAATATATGCGATATGAGAAAAAGGGATCCCAATGGCACCCATCGCACCGATCCCTACGATCCCAGGCTGATGGTCCGGGTGGAACCCGGAGAAAAGGGGGACTGGATCCTGCTGGGAAGAGAAGGAATTGACAACGACGGGGATGGCAGGATTAATGAAGATACAGAGGGCTATGTGGACCCCAACAGGAACTGGGGCTACAACTGGGCTCCCAATTACGTCCAGAGTGGGGCCGGATACTACCCGCTTTCCGGAACTGGACTTAAGGCCATAGCAAATTATATCCTTGAACGCCCCAATGTGATCATGGTGTGGGCCTTTCACAACTCGGGAGGGATGTACCTCAGGGGACCCTCCACCAAAGAGGAAGGAGAATTTCCCTCGGGCGACCTGAACGTCTATGACTACCTGGGGGAGAATAGTGAGATGATCACTCCGGGATACCAGTACCTGCTGGTCTGGAAAGATCTCTACTCCACCTTTGGAGATTTCACGGGTTTCACAACCAATATCATTGGTTCCTACGGTTTTGTCGGAGAATTATTTCAATCCTCCACGGAGACCTATGCGCTGAACGAAGATTTGAAAAAGCCGGGTGAACGCAGCCGGGAGGAGGGGCCTGATGATGCAAATCATCAGCGTATGCAATTCAATGATCACGTGGCTCAGGGTGAACTGTTCAAGGAGTGGACCCCATTTAATCATCCCGTTTATGGAGAGATCGAGATCGGTGGATGGACCAAGATGAGCTCCAGGCTGCCTCATCCTTTTATGCTCCAGGACCTGGTGCACAGAAACGCAAGTGCGGTTATTTTTTCAGCCGGACAAACTCCTGAAATCAAAATGGAGCTCATGAGCAAGGAGAAAATTGGAAAGAACCTGTACCAGGTACGAATTCGCCTTCTGAACGACTTTGCCATTCCAACCCTGACCTACCAATCCATGAAAAACAAGTCGCACCGGCAGGATATTCTGAAGGTGGATGGACCGTCGATTCAGGTGGTCGCAGGCGGCGAGCTGGTGGATGCGCATATGAACCAGGCTGTTTATAAAGAGTATAAGCCTCAGATCCAGTTTATCCAGGTGCCGGGTTTCGGTAAGAGAGAATACCAGTTCCTCATCTCGGGAAAAGGGCAGGTAAAGGTCAACTACTCTTCCCTGAAAGCCAAAGACCAAAGCCTGGAGATTACCCTGTAAACCTGAACACTCC
>JAHEEC010000253.1 GCA_024640885.1 Bacteroidota bacterium
AGTCATCGAATGCGAGCCATTCGGGAAGCTGAACCACTGAATATGCCAGGGTCTCACCGTCCGGGTCGCTTGCATTTATGGCATATAGATAGGATTCATCCTCGTTGACGGACTGCACCGGCATGGAAATCACTTCCGGCAGATCATTGACGTTTACCACCGTTAGCTGGAACTCCTGTGTCCGTTGAACCTTTCCGTCAGTGATTTCCAGCAAAACCAGGGAGGTTCCCACATCATTTTGTCCAGGTGTACCTGTGAGTTTGCGTAGTACAGGATTAAAAGATAACCATGAGGGCTTAGAAGGTGCCGAGATGGTTAAAGAATCATTGTCAGGGTCATTGGCGCTGATCAAATAGGTGTAAAGTGCGCCCTGTTCGGTTTCACGGATGGGTTCAGAGGTGAATTCGGGCGGGTCATTGACGTTTTCGACATGCAGGGTGTAGGTCTGTGTCACCTCGTAAAGACCATCGTATACTGAAATGGTTACCTGGTGATTCCCTGTGTCTGCATTGGTTGGAATACCGGAAAGTGATCCCTTAATAGGATCGAAAATGATCCATGCAGGCCTCTTCAACACATGATATACCAGGCTGTCGGCGTCGGGATCCTTTGTCTTGAAAAGGTATATATACTCTTGATCCTCCCGGGCAACTGTCACCGGTAAAGATGTAAATAAAGGGGGAGAAAGGTGGTTGTTTCCCATTACAACCATTTCTGCAAGGCATATTTCCTGGGAATCTGAGAGTTGCAGCCGGATGTACCTGCCTTTCCTGGCCACATTGAATGTGACCATCGGTTCCGGGTAACGGTCCTCGTATACGGACCAGACACCGGGCTGATTCAATGTGGTCTGGAAATCGTAGGATCCAAATGGTTCCTCGCTGACAAAGACATTGAACCTTGCCATTCTGTCCTTGCAGCACATGTCGGTCCGGTTCCACACCTCCATGTAATTGATGTTCCTTACAGCCCCCAGATCCACTTCCCACCATGCATTCAATTCGTATGCGGTATGGGTCACTGAGCCATTACCGAAGGCACCATCGGTATTGCCATCAACCGCAAGGTTTGAGGTTCCGCCATACATGGTGGAGGACTGGGAGGTTGATTTATTCCTTGAGACATTGTACAATGATTCATCGGAAAATGTTTTCACGGTGGTCTCATTGGAGTGCGCGGATTCCCCAAAATCGTTCAGCGCCTTGATCCTGTATTGATAAGTGCTGCCCGGGGAAAGTCCGGCATCCACATGTTCTTTTATATTGGCGCCCACTGATGCGAGGTAATGATAGAGGCCACCTGCTGTTTTCCTCTCAATCAAGAAGCCGGTTTCATCGCTTGAGCGGTCGGACCAGGTCAATTTCGTGGCCACGGCAGATAAAGCGGATGATTGGAGATCGACGGGCATTTGGGGAACCACTCCACCGGAAGTACCCAAAATGCCCGCGTTATAATTCTGCATCACCTCTTCAGATGAAAGCGCCCTCTGATAAATGGCCGTCAAAAAGAGTTTGCCGGTCCATGGATTCTTGAATCCCAGGCTGTTGCAGAGGGAGAGCTTAAAAGTATTTTTGTTCCATGCCGAGAGGTTCCCTGTCCTTAATCCAGAACCTGCCTCTTCACCATTCAGGTAAAATTGTTCGGTCCCGTCACTTTTCCTTGTGTAAACAAGGTGCTGTATTGAGATCTGGTCAAACGCAATGGTTGATTTCAGGGAAGGGGAGCCATCGGGAAGGGTGGTGGATGTATGCAATCTCCTGGTGTAGAAGTACCTGGCAGTATCGGTGTAGCTGAACTCCTGTGAGAGGGTGATTCCGGTGCCCGTTGGGTCTGCAATGCCAATGATATGGGCCGGACCACCCTGTTCGATGTGCCCGGTCCTGACCCATGCTTCCAGCGTGATTTCGTTGGTGCCCAGGCAGGAGTCAATCACTTTCATATTCATTTTTGAAGGGACCAGGAGCGATTCCCTTGAGATCTCGAGGCCCCGGACGGGGTCCCATACGACGTTTAATTCATTGTTGATATAGAGGTCCAGGGGAGATCCAACACCTGAAACATCATGCACCAGGTTCCCCGCTGTCTCTGTAAAATCATACAGTGCCACCAGCCCCGAATGAACCCTTAGTCCTGGTTCCCGGACAATGACATCCACCTGCTGGGTATCTTTTCCAAGCACGTTTTCCGCCAGAATTGTAAAATGGAAGGTCCCGGGTTCAACCGGAGTCCAGGTAATCAAGCCCGTGGCTGCATGTATAGCCATACCAGGAGTGGGATCCACAAGTTTGAAGGTCGGGGACGGAGTTCCGTCCGATCTTACCTGGTAAAGGTATGGGATTCCCCTGTTGGCGTAGGGACTGGGCAATGAGGTAATATAGGGTTTCTGGTTAGGTCTCGGAAGTACTTCACAAAGGGCATTGAACCAGCGAATTGCCATTTTTTCATGGCCACCCACAAATGGATGCAGGTTATCATACATCTCCCCGCCTGAAGTGGTTAACCTGTAATCAATTCCTGTTTCGAACTCCATGTCGAT
>JAHEEC010000254.1 GCA_024640885.1 Bacteroidota bacterium
CAGGTACATGTCCAGCTCGTAACGCCGGAGCTTCCAGCGCTGACCAAAACTATCCACAGAAGTAAAAAGGAGTAGCGCGATGACGGGGATCCAGAGTTTGTTCTTCATAGCCAGCTAATTCGGGATATAAGCATAAAAATAACAAATATTTTTAATTACGCCTATCTGCACCCCACATTAACTTGTTCCGGAGGGTGCTGTAGAAGCTGATATTCTCAATCCGGATCATTTTCAGGGTGTAATCGGCCCGGCGCAGCGTAATCACCGAATCCACGTCCAGGTCGATGGTACGGGAATCGATGGCCATCTGAAACTGCGGATCGCGGGTATCGACCGACAATTGCAAGACTGCGGAATCGGGCAGCACCAGCGGGCGCACCGTCAGGTTGTGAGGCGCAATGGGAGAGAGTACAAAGGTATTGGACTCGGGCACCACGATGGGTCCGCCGACACTGAGATTGTAAGCCGTTGATCCTGTGGGCGTTGATAACAGGAGCCCGTCGGCCCAGTAGGCACTCAGGAATTCGTCGTTTACCTTCACATGGATGGTGATCAGGGAACCGGAACTCTTGTAGATCCGTACCTCATTCAGGGCCACCGCCTGTCCTTCCAGGTCCACCCCCGGCACCTCCACTTTAAGCAACATCCGCTCTTCGATATCGTATTTTCCGCTGAAGACGCTTTCCAGCGATTCGGCCATATTCTCCTGGGAAATGTAGGACAGAAAGCCCAGCCGGCCAATGTTTACTCCCAGGACCGGGATGCCGCTGTTCCGCACCAGGTTGACCGTTTCCAGGAAGGTGCCATCCCCCCCCAGTGAAAAAAGAAAATCAAGTCCCTCCGGAAGATCCCTGTGCCCGGTGAAAACCCCTGCCACCCGGGGCCGGAGTCCGGCCTTCTTCTGTAAAAAATCAAAAAGAGGCTCATAGATCCAGACGTCCACGTCGAGCATATCAAACTTGGAGAACATGGTAGCAATGTTCTCACGGGCATAGGTGGGAAAGCCCCTACCAAATACTGCTACTTGCATGGTCAGGTATTGAGGTATTTAAGAAAGGTATCGAAACGCTCCTGGTAAAACTCATCCAGGTCCTCGTTGTTCATATGCGAGGATACCACCGTATAATTATAGCGGTTCAGGGTTTCCAGGATGGAAGTCAGATCGGTCAGATTGATCTTCAATGTTACCCGGAGCCTGGCATGGTCGTCGGAGGATGCCACGTAGAGACTGAGAATCCGTCCGTTGTTACTCTCCACGATCTGGGATATCTGGCTCAGGGAATAGTCGTGCTGGTTCATTTCCAGTTCGATGATCCCTCCCGGTTGCTGCATGGCCGACAGGTGGGCAAACTTCCGGGTCAGTTCTTCCTGGGTAATCACCCCCAGGTACTGCTTTTCCTGGTTCAGCACCGGTACCAGGGTCAGCTCCATCCGGGCAAGCAGCTCGATCACCTCGTAAATATGCTGGTCCTCGTTCACATAGGGCTTTTGCAGCGAAAGCTCGTGGGCGCCCACCGGTTCGTCGGGATCGTTCAGATCGTAAATATCCGAATCGGAGATCAGTCCCAGGAAATCCCGCTGGTTCACAATGGGCAGGTGTTTGACACGAAACACCTCCATCCACGAAAGCGCACTGGTCCCCGAGTCTGAGGTTTTCAGGGCCGTTACCACATCCGATATGAGTTCGCGTGCAAGCATGGGGCGACAAACTTAAAGGTTTAACGAAGATAATACAAAAATAGTTCCAAGTTTGATCGTTCCCGGACCTGGAGTTAAAGATTTAATTTGTGCTGGATGGTGTTTAAGAGGACCGAAATGGCCACCTCGTTCTTCCCTCCCTGGGGCACGATCACGTCGGCTACCCGCTTGGAGGGCTCAATAAACTGCAGGTGCATGGGCTTTACGGTCAGTTCGTAGCGGTCCAGCACCTGCTGCACCGTCCGTCCCCGCTCTTCCATATCGCGGTGGATGACCCTGCCCAGCCGGTCGTCGGCATCGGCATCCACAAATACCTTCAGGTCGATCAGCTCCACCAGGGGCATGTGGGTGTAGATCAGGATCCCCTCCACAATCACCACGTCGCGGGGCTCCACGCGTATGGTATCTTCCGAACGGGTGCAGGTGAGGTAGCTGTAACGGGGTTGTTCCACCGTCTTTCCCTCCTTCAGCCTCCTGATATGTTCCACCAGCAGGTCAAATTCCAGTGAATCGGGATGATCGAAGTTGATTTTCTGACGCTCCTCCAGGGGGAGGTGTCCGCTGTCCCAGTAATAGGAATCCTGCGGAATCAGGGCCACGCGACTGGCAGGGATGCGCTCCAGGATCTTATTTACCACGGTGGTCTTTCCGGAACCGGTGCCGCCTGCAATACCGATGATGAACATATAAGAATCGTTTGTAAGCGCTAACTTAGTAACTTTCTGATTAAATTTGCACCTCATGTAAGCTGAAACGCCTATGGAAGCCACATTATATCCCCTCAAGTTCCATCCCATCCTCAAAGACAAGATCTGGGGGGGGCCCCGGCTGAGGGAGG
>JAHEEC010000255.1 GCA_024640885.1 Bacteroidota bacterium
CGATTCGACGCAAACAGTTGCTTCAAAAACCGGAAAATTAAAACAGGAGGTCAGTGGCCGGATTTCAGTTTCCTCCTATACCAACCTGGCCAATGGTCAAACGGCCATGAACCAGCGCATGAGGTATACTTTTTCACTGAATGCCAAAAACCTTGGAAATTCGAGATTCTCGGTGGAAAGCTACCTTTCATTTGCCCACTCCAGCAACAAATGGGACGAGGTGAAGGCCAATATTTTCAACGGGCTAAAAATATATAACCTTTCGGCATCCTATGATTTTAATGAAACCACCCATTTAGGCTTTGGGAGGAAGATCAATCCAAAATTATCCTCTGTAGGTGCCATTGACGGGCTCCAGTTTGAGAAAAAAATCAAGGGGATCACCCTGGGGGCTGTTGCCGGTTCGCGGCCCGATTATAAGGATTACGGCTTTAACCTTAATCTTCTGCAATACGGCGGATACCTTGGATATGAACTGGCTGGCAGGAATGGGAACATGCAAAATACAATCGCCTTCATAGAGCAAACGAACCAATCCGAGACAGACCGAAGATTTGCCTATTTCCAGCATACCAACACATTGGTAAAAAACCTGTTTTTCTTTGGTTCAGCGGAAGTGGATCTTTATAAGATGGTGAACGGGGTGAAGGAAAATATATTTGATCTTTCAAATACATACCTGTCATTGAGGTACAGGATCGCACGTCCCCTGTCAATCGGCCTATCTTATAGCGCCAGGCGGAACATCATCTATTACGAGACCTACAAAGATTTCCTGGAAAGGTTGCTGGAAACCGAAACCCTCCAGGGATGGAGGTTCAGGATCAATTACCGGCCGGCGAAATACCTTTTTCTAAGTGCAAATGCGGGATACCGGTTCAGAAAAGATGATCCCAGGCCTACCATGAACGCAAATGGAAACGTCACCTACAGCCAGGTACCCGGTATAGGCGCATCTGTTACCCTTTCGGCAACCTGGCTTGAAACCAATTACCTGAACGGCATTGTCTATGGAGCCGGTATTTCAAAGGACATTGTACCAGACAAATTGAGCGGTGGATTAAAATACAGATACGTGGATTACCTCTACCGGAGTTCAGAGATGGCCCTGGTCCAGCATGTGGCTGAAGCGAATATTTCCTGGACAATTTACAGAAAGCTATTGTTTTCAGTCTATTATGAAGGTACCTTTGAAAAAGAGATACCCTATCACCGCGTCTATTTAAATATTAGTCAACGATTTTAATACAAAACCCTTAAAATGCCTGGCATGCGGATCCTGCTTCTATCCGTTCCATTTCTGATCCTGGTGCTGACCGGAAGCAATCAGGATTCTCCCCACGGGGATGATTTTAAAATTGAGTGCAATGTTTGCCACAGCCCCAGGGGTTGGGAACTGGACCTGGAGATCTATTCCTTCGATCACAATACAACCCAGCTTCCCCTGGAGGGACAGCATGCCGCAATCAATTGCAAGTTGTGTCACCCTACCCTGGTATTCTCCGATGCAGCAACTGATTGCTTCTCCTGCCATTCAGACATGCACCAGCAGACCGTAGGTATGGATTGTGCCCGTTGCCACACCTCAAAATCATGGATTGTTGAAGATATTACAGATGTCCACAGGCAAAGCCGCTTCCCCCTTCTGGGGCCTCACTTTATGGCCAATTGCCTGGATTGCCACCCATCGGCCTCCCTGCTTCGATTCGAACCTCTTGGGGTGGAATGTGTGGATTGCCACATGCAGGATTACCAGTCAGCTGCCAATCCCAACCATGTGGCGGGGAATATTTCAACCCAGTGCACGGACTGTCATCTAATGTATGCTTTCTCCTGGGGAGGCGCCGGATATAACCACTCCTTCTTCCCCCTCACCCAGGGTCATGCCATATTTGATTGCAACAGGTGCCATACAGGGCCAGATTACAGCAATATTTCACCGGAATGTGTCTCCTGCCACCAGGATGATTACAATACAGCCACCAATCCCAATCACCTTGCCTCCGGATTCCCTACAGATTGCAAGGAGTGCCACACCACCAATCCAGGATGGAAACCAGCCGAGTTCCGAATTCATGATTCTCAGTATTTCCCCATATTCTCGGGATCACACGGGGGTGAGTGGAGCAGTTGCACAGAATGCCACCCCAATCCCTCCAACTATGCTGTTTTTACATGCATTGATTGTCATGAGCACAGCAAATCCAGGATGGATGATAAACACTCTGAGGAGAGTAGGTATGCATATAACAGCGCAGCCTGCCTCGATTGTCACCCCACCGGGCGCGCAGAAGATTAACGCTGTCCTATGATGGCGGTGGCCCTGGCACTGCAATCCCCCTGCTCAAGATTCACCACCATTTCTTGGTGAAAGGAAAAGGAAGTTCTCGCAAACAATTTCTGTACTGTAATGCTTGTTCCCCTCCTTGTCATCCCACGAGTTGGTGGAGATCTTTCCTTCCACATACAGGGCATCCCCCTTATTCACATGCCGCTTCACTAT
>JAHEEC010000256.1 GCA_024640885.1 Bacteroidota bacterium
CCCTGTGCGTCATAAATGACCTCTCCGCTCACCACGCTAACCCCTTCACCCACGTATGTGGCCAGTCCGTTGATCTCATCCTCCCGGTAGGAGGTCACCGTATTGGGATGGGTTCCACCCCAGTACATCTTCCGGATGGTCTGGGACCAGATCAGGCCCTTGTACCTTCCATCCAGAAGCACATTCAGGGAGATAAATTTATACTTGAACATGTTGGATATTCCGAAAGTCCAGTCAGGATCCTGGTAACCCAGCTTCTTGATGAAGGGATCCCAGGTGGGGAGCCCCCCTTCATAAATGATATCCCCTCCAGCAGAACGGTTGAAGACCCAGCCACGGTAGAGGTCCATCCGGTCACCCACTGTGACCCCGTTCAGGTCCACAATCCCTTCGGGCAATTCCAACAGGTACCTCCTGTGCCTGCTCCAGTTCAGGGAAACATCCCAGGAAAAACTGCCTGATTTTTTCACCGGTGATCCATTCAGTACCACCTCCCATCCTTCTCGCTTGTACTTGTTGGCATTGACCAGCTTCGAAGAATAACCGGAGGCCTCGGAAACCGGGAAATAGATGATGTCGTTCTCATCAATGGTATGGTAGTAGGTCACATCGAGCCCCATCCTGTTTCCGAAGAACCGCACATCTGTCCCAAACTCCCATGTTTTTGAGGTTTCAGGGGTGATGTCCGGGTTTCGCAGGTCGCGCGGAAAGTAGACCGAAGCATTGCTGTTCCAGTTGATGGCATCGTTATAGACCGGGATGGTGCTGTATACCGCCAGGTCATTGGACACCTGCGCCCAGGATCCCCTGATCTTAAGAAATGGGATGGCATCGGGCAACGGCAGGAACTCCGAGAGCAATGTGCTCAGTGAAACGGAAGGATAAAAATAGGAGTTGTTTTCCACCGGAAGGGCCGATGACCAGTCATTTCGACCGGTCATTCCAAGGAAAATGGCATTTTTATAGCTCATGCCCATGGTCCCGTATACACTGTTCACCATTTTTTGCCTGAGGCTGTTGGAGGCGCGCACATCCCCCGAGGAGTTTGAAAGCTGGTAGAAACCGGGCACATTCAAACCGGCGGTGGTGGCGTAGAGATAATTGTTCTCTTCCCACCGGTTGTTCCCACCCAGTGTGGCATTCACCTCCCAGTCCCCTGTGAAGGTCCTCTGGTACTGCAGGAACACATCCGAATTGAGATTAAAATTTTTGGTGGTCTCCATTTCATAATTCCCATCCACCGGATCGCTGTAAAGGATCATGCTTTTTGGGGTCATGAGCTCCGACATGAGCCCGTACCAGTTGACCCCTGAACGCACCTTGAGCAGCAGGTGATCTGTAAAATCATAGGTCAGGGAGACCTGCCCGTAATTCACATCCTTGTAATAACTCTGGCGGTTCTCATAGGCGGTGAAATAAGGATTGTTGTACCAGGTGTAGTTGTAGTGCCGCTGCTGGATATCCTCCAAACCGGGTTGCCAGTAGTCCCTCAGATCACGCACATCCACGTCGGTACCCATCCACAATAGCAGGTTGTATACATAATTTTGAGGTCCGTAGCCCCTTCGGGGATAGTTTGGAGTGAACTGCTTGTTGTAGGACCAGGATGCCTCCGCCCTCATTTTCTCTCCCAGCTGGTACCCCCCCGACAGGCTTAAGGTGACCGAATTGAGGCTGGTGTTGGGAACCATGCCATTCTGGAACATATGGGTGATGGAGATCCTGTAATCGCTCTTCTCCGAACTGCTTGAGATGCTCAGGTTGTTGGAAGTGATAAATCCCGTTTCCAGGAAATTCTTCAGGTTGTTCTTTCCCCTCGAAACCCAGGGGGTGGGGATGCGCTGACCCGTAATGCTGTCAATGGGGCTGTCATACTGGGGAAGCTCTACAAATCCACTTGCAGTGGTAGAATCACGCTTGTCAAGCTCAGGTCCCCAGATCCATCCCGACCCGTCCTGGATGCCGCCTCCTTTGCCGTCCGCGTAGGAGTACTTTCCACCGTAACCGGTCCCGTACCTGGACTGCACTTCGGGAATGGCCACAAAACCGGCCTCGAACATGGTGCTGGAGTTAAAGCTCACTTCGAAACCCCGCTTGTCCCTGGTCCCTTTCTTGGTGGTGATCATGATGGCCCCGTCCTTCCCGATGGAGCCGTAAAGCGCCGAAGCGGTGGTGCCTTTAAGGACCGTGATGTTCTCAATATCATCTGAACTGACGTCCCAGAGATCCGTGGCATAGGGTACGCCGTTGACCACGATCAGCGGGTGACTTCCCCTGAGCAGGAATTCAGGATTCTCGTAGATCCCTGTTTTGTTGTAGACCACGAGTCCGGCCACCCTTCCGGAGAGGGAACTGATCACGTTGGGCTCCCGGGCTTTCTCAAAATCAGCCCCATCCACTTCCTGGACTGCATACCCGAGTGCTTTTTTCTCCTTCTGGATCCCAAGTGCGGTCACCACTACCTCCTGCAGCTCAAACTTGCTTTCAGAAAGTACGACAT
>JAHEEC010000046.1 GCA_024640885.1 Bacteroidota bacterium
GTGGCCACCCGGTAATCCCCCTCCAGCAATCCAGCCAGGTACTCCACATGGGGTGTCTTGCCGGTTCCTCCCACTGTAATGTTCCCAACCGATATGATGGGTATTTGAAAGTCAGTGGAATCCAGGATCTCATGATCGTAGAGCGCATTCCTGATCCAGACCACCAGGCCGTAAAGCATGGAAAATGGCATCAAAAGCACTCTCCATCTAGGGTTTTCAGATTGGTTCATTGGCTCGTACTACTCAATATTTAGGGCCACATGATCCTGCATCGGTGACTGAGAGAGGCAGGTACCCTGACTAATGCAATTCCAGTTCAAACGGAATAATGGACTGGAGTCCCCGCATCTCACGGATCTCCTGGATCCTCTTGTAGTGCATATACTGGTCACCCAGCTCCCTTTGGATTGTCCTGACCGTTGCCCCACCCGTCAGCTCTTTGATGAGTTGTGCGATGGGATCCTCCAGGACGGGAAGAGACTGAACCCGGTAATTCTCCAGCCCGGCCATTTCGGCCGCAACCTCTATGGATCTATCAAGTCCCCCGAACAAATCGATCAGCCCCAGCTCCATGGCATCCGTGCCGGACCAGACCCTGCCCCCGGCCATGGCATCCACCTTTTCGTATGGGATTCCCCGGTTTTCGGAGACGAGACTCACGAAATTTTCATAAGTGTCATCCACCGATTTTTGAATGAATACCCGCTCCTCGGGATCCAGTGGATCGAAGATCGTGTACATGTCGGCATGCTTGTTGGTTTTTACCACATCGGTGGTAATCCCCAGCTTATCATTCATAAGTTCTTTCATGTTGGGGATGCTGAAGATCACCCCGATGGAACCTGTAATCGTGCTCTGGCTGGCAATGATGGTATCCGCAGGAGATACGATATAATATCCTCCCGAAGCGGCCACATTGCCCATGGAGGCCACGAAGGGTTTCTCTTGGGCAGCCAGTTTGGCCTCGCGGTAGATCACATCCGAGGCAGTGACACTTCCACCCCCCGAGTTCACCCTGAATACAATGGCCTTCACTGTTTTATCCCGGCGGGCCTGGCGAATGGCCTTGGCAATCCGCTCTGAGCCTATATAGCCCTCCCCGGCATTGCCGTCAATGACCATACCCATGGCATAGATGACAGCGATCTTATCACGGCTGTATTCCTTCTTCTCCTTGATAGTAACATTCTTGTATGCGTCAATCCCAATGCCCTCGATGTCATCTTCTTCCTTCACATTCAATTTCTTCTTCATCAAACTGAGCATTTCATCATAATAGATCAACCCGTCGATCATTCCGCTCTCAACCAGCTTTTCACTGTCCAGGGTCACCAACTCATCTGCATACTTGTTCAGCTGCTCCACGGGAATATCACGGCTTTCTGAGATCTTTTCCACAATCACATCCCAGATGGCCCCCACATAACCTTCGATCTGTTCCCTGTTCTCATCACTGAGATCTGTCCGGGTGAACGATTCTGCTGCGCTTTTATAGGAACCATGCTTGACCACCTGCATTTCGACACCCACCTTGTCCAGTGCATTTTTGTAAAAAGTGGCCTCGGCGCTGAGCCCGGAAAAGAGGAACATCCCCTCCGGGGTCATGAAGATGCTGTCGGCTACAGTGGCCAGGAAATAGGATTTCTGGGTGTATGTATCTGCAAAGGCATAGATAAACTTCCCGCTCTTCTTGAAGTCAAGCAGCCCTTCCCTGATCTCTGCCAGCGTGGTAATTCCGGCAGGAACCACGCGCAGGTTTAAAAAGATGCCCTTGATATTTTCGTCGCTTTTGGCCTTTTTAAGGTCCTTCAGGATCTGGTCCAGGCCCATGGAATTCTCACCCATGGGGTTGCCTGTCATGTATTTTGTAAATGGATTGTCATCGGAGCGGTCCGCAATGGGGGAACTGAACTTTGCAAGGAGCACTGAATTCTCTTTGACCTGTGGGATCTCCTTGGCGGTGGAAGCTGTTACTATCCCGATAAAGACAAGTACCAGCACAATTGTCATGATGAGAATCCCGATGATGGTAGCCAGAAGGCTGCTTAGGAAGTTTTTCATTTATGTTTTTTTTAAAGGCAGCAATTTACTAAAAATGTGGTTGATAATAAATATCTTAGGCTGAAGAAACCGAAATAATTGGAGCGAATTGAAGGGGAATACCATATACCTCTCCCTGGGTACCAACCTTGGGGACAGGATGGGGAACCTGGCTGTGGCAAGGGAACTTCTTGAAAAGCTGACGGGATCCCCGGTGGTAGACTCCCGCACCTATGAATCGGCGCCCTGGGGATATACCAGCGAAAACAGCTTCTATAACTGTTGTATCCTGACCACAACCCAGCTGGACCCCTTTTTGCTGATGGAAAAAATCCTTGAGCTGGAGGGGATCCTGGGACGGGTGCGCGGTGCAGGTGGGTATGCCGATCGACTGATCGATATTGACCTGCTCTTTTACGGGGAGCTTGTCCTGGATCATCCAGGCCTGAAGATCCCCCACCCCGGCATTGCACAAAGGAAGTTTGTCCTCCAGCCCCTGAGTGACATTGCGCCTGACCTGGTTCATCCGGTAAACGGACTTACAGTAGCCGAGATGCTTGCACAGTGCCAGGACCCCGGAGAGGTAAGGCCGCTGTAAGCCTGGTGGCTCACACCCGGTGGAAGATCAACCCGTCCCAGAAGAAATAGAATACAGCGTATATTACCGACCATAGCAGGTTGGCGGCCACCAGGTAAACGATCCCCCTTCTGGTAAGCCTGTAGTACCTCACCACCAGGAAAGTCCCCACCGGAATGGAGAGCAGGAACGGTGTGGAGATTGCAATGCCCGGGAGGCCGTACCTTTGTTTAATCCGGACGATCCTGCGGTTCTTCTTTGTAAATATACGCTTATCGGAAGCACTGTTCCTGCGCCTCTCCATGCGCCTTTTCCCAAGTGTGCGGTTCCACCAGGCGATCACCCTTTCGGAAAGAAAGGCAAAAAAATAGATCCCCAATACTCCGCCCACATTGGTCCACAGAATGGTCTCTGTGAAACTGAATTGAAACTGGATGATGGCAAGCGGAAAGGTCATTGCAAACTTGACCGAGCTGAGAAGGATGGTGAGCAAGATCTGTACCACAGGGAAATGATTATTAGTAAATAATACCTTCGTCCGCGAAACTAAAGTAGGACTTATCTGCAATAATTACATGGTCCAGAAGCTTAATTTCAACCATTTCGGCGGCTTTTTTCAGCTTCTCGGTGATTTTGATATCGGCATCGCTGGGCTGCTTATTGCCCGAAGGGTGGTTGTGACAGACAATGATGGATGAGGCCAGGTTATCCAGCGCTTTTTTGAGAATGATCCTGGTATCGATGACGGTGCCAGAGAGTCCCCCCTGGCTTACCTTGAACCTGCCCAGTACCCTGTTGGCCCTGTTTAGCATCAGGAGCCAGAACTCCTCGTGATCGAGATCCCCAAGCAAAGGGTGGAAGAGGTTGAAAACGGTTTCACTGGATTTCACCGGGATCTTTTCGGCCTGGTGAAGGCCTGCCCTTCTTCTGCCCAGCTCCATTGCTGCCAGCACCGAAATGGCCTTTGCAGGGCCCACCCCTTTAATTTTCAGCAGGTCTTCCACACGATGTCGGCCAAGCTGGTTCAGGTCATCTCCGGCGCGCCTGAGGATCAGCCTGGCAAGCTCCACTGCGGTGATGTTCCTGGTCCCCGAGCCCAACAGGATGGCAAGCAGTTCTGCATCGGTAAGGTGCCGGACCCCTCTGGCCATCACCTTCTCCCTGGGCCGTTCCTCCACCGCCCAGTTTTTGAGCGCGTGTGATCGGTATTCGTTCATGGATCCTTTTATTGATTAATGTGGCAGGAGAGGGATCATCGGTGTGGACCGCCGGGCACATTCCAAACAGGGGCGGTGGTGTTTCAGAAAAAAAGGGGACTGTCCCTTTTGAGACAGCCCCCTTCAAGTATCATGATGGTGAATAAGCCTAGAGGCCGTTCACATGTTTTGCAAGCTTGGATTTGAGGTTTGAAGCCTTGTTCTTATGAATGACGTTGTTCTTGGCAAGTTTGTCAAGCATGGAAATAACTTCAGAATATTGTTCGGTGGCAGCCTCCTTGTCGGTGGTCCCGCGTAGCTTTTTCACAGCACTCCTGGCGGTTCGTGCGTAATACTTGTTGTTTACACGCTTTGATTCATTCTGCCTGATCCTCTTCTTAGCTGATAGATGATGTGCCATATCGTTGTTTCATTTATTTCGGGATGCAAAAATAGCGATTAATTTGAATGATACAAACAAATGAGGGCAAATAATTGTGTGATTTACATGGCCTGTCATTGTGCTATTTACATAGTTTGCGGGTGCTTATCAGGATGGCGATCATATTGGAGATGAAAATAAGGGCGATCAGTCCCATCGCAGTTCCATAGATCACTCCGTGGAGGGAGGTGGATATCTGGAGGCTCCATGCCGCTGCCATGGTGGAGAATTTACTGGTGAGCAGGGAGGTGATCAGCAGGGATAGCCCGGTTACACCTGCCAGCAGGATCACCAGAAGGACCACATAGGGACGGCTAATTTCCCGGTAGTGAAACCCCAGCTTGTTGAGCCTTCGAATTTTTTCCGAGGAGCGGCTGATCATCAGCTGAAGGCTCAGAAGAAAGACCAGGAAAGCGAGGCCGATGATTATGCTGGCGATGACCACCAGGAAACTGATAATGAACTTGAGGATGATATTCATGCGGCTGCTTTTCAGTTTCTCCCGGATGGTATCGTAACCCCTCTCATCCAGGAACCTGATGATGGCCGGGTCTGTGGGATCCTTGGAGACCAGGATGACCTGGGATGGGTCGGCCTTCTTGAAATATCCGTATTTGGCATTGGCCCATTCAAGGAAATCGTAGGGCACCAGGATGGAATGGATCCGGTTGCTGAATCCCACAATGCGGCCCGGGTAGTCCTGGTAATTACCACGACCCTCGCCTTTGAGCCTGATCTGCAGCTTGATCAGTGAGATGACACCCTTGGGGATCTGGGGGAGTCCCTGGCTGGGTGCAAAGCCAAAATTGTACAGGTTGAGGTAGTCCTGAGGAATGATGATGGGAATGGTCCCAGATTCAGGATCCCATTTCCAGTCCCCGGATTTCACATCAATGTACTCATCGGGGATGGCTTCAAAAAAGAGCTCCGTATAAAAATCGGGAAAACGCTCGTTCTCGGTGTATCCGCTCACCGGAAACTGATTGGAGAGAAAAGGGGCCACCCTGTCAGCAAACGGCTGGGCGGCGATCTCCTCAATCTCCTTTGGTGAAAAACCCACCCTGCCCAGTCCCAGGGTCTGCCCCAGGTTCACCTTCTTATTAATGACAATGTACTCGGGATCCATCAGGTCCCGGTTCTGAGACAGGACCGACTTCAGATCCATGTAGAACTGGATCCCGGCCAGCAGCAATACAAATCCGGCCAGGGTTCCCAGGAATGCCCAGAGCAGGTGGGTCCTGCTGTGATCTTTCCACAATATGCCGTAGATGTATCTCATAGTTTTATGTGCACATGGGCATTGGGAAGATCAGTCACGTTCAGGGCGGTGAGGATCAATCCCGCTCCCTGCCTCTCGCATTCCTCACGAATAAGCTGGTAGGCCCTGGTAATGTTCTCCTGGTCGATGTGGCTGAAACATTCATCGGCCAGCAGGTATTCAAAGGGTTGACAGAGGGCCCTGAGTATGGCCACCCGCTGTTGTTGCCCGAAAGAGAGGATGCCGGCCTTCCTGTGAAGATAAGGTGTCATGCCAAGTATTTCGGCCATCTCTTCAATCCGCTTCAACGGGTAATGGTCCGAAATGGAATTCTTGAGCTGGATATTCTCCAGGGCGGTCAGGCTGTCGAAAAGCTCCAGGCCCTGAAAAATGAAGGAAAGCCTCGTTTTCCTGATGGCCGACCACTCCTTCCATGAGAGATCAGCAATGTCGGACGCACCTAGGTATACCTTCCCCCGGTAATCATTCCGTAACCCATAGATCACCGCGAGCAGGCTGGTTTTCCCCCGTCCCGAAGGGGCTTCGACGAGATAGGTTTTACCCGGCTCAAAGAGAACCGATTCCACCTCCCAAACCCCGGAACCAGCTGTATCTTGCTCCAGCAGGGGAAGCGGGATCATTTTATCCAGCCGGATGGTCATTGATCGCGCTGCACTTGGGATTTTCCTATTCCGGTTTTTCAGTCGCCTTCAGGATCGTATAGAGGCTGTTTTCTGACGGCTTGTTGGTTTTCAGGGTAATGACACTTTCGTAATTACCGGCCGAGACCCCAAGGTATTCAAAGGGGTTGGTAATTTGCTCGATCCACTTCCCCTGTTCGGGTTTTTGTTCCAGCATCCCCTTGACCATGGAGGGATAGCTGGAGAGATCCAGGTTCAGGTACATTCCCATGGATCCACCCGAAAAGTCAGCGAATTTTGAATCCACAAGCGACCTGTCCAGTCCTCCGCCCTCCACGGCATCTTTGTAGCCCTTGGCATTGGTGATGACCCACATGTTATCGAGGATCCCGCTGTAGATTTCATTTCCCTGGAAATTGATCACAAAAAAGTCGCCTTCCTCTTCCACGGGGGCAATTCCCTTTACCATGCCCATCAGATGTTCCTGTATAACTTCCGATTTAACCCCAAAACCAATAAATACCTCCACGGGGATCATGGCTCCATCTTCCAGTCCGTTAACGGCGATGGTAAAGTCCCCGGTAAAGGCCTCCAGCAACACCTTCGGTGGCAGGCCGATGGCCTGTTCGACTTTGTTACTCATGGAGTCAAGTTGCGGCGGGGAGTATTTTTCCACCATCTTCTGAACCTTTCCCAGGTCCATGGAGCCAGCCATTGCCAGCAACAGGTTGCCTCCTGGCGCAAGCTTAAGCATCTCCTCATTGAGGGAGGGATTGAGCACGAGGAACTCTTCAATATTCTTTTCGACCTCCTCGCTGAAATGGGTTTCGGCCGTGACGTTCATGGCTCCATTGGCAAAATCAATGTACACCTGTGCATAATTGTTATAGAGGTTGATGGGAAGCCCCTGCATCTTGTCAGCCATCACAGTTTCCAGCACCTTGCGCAGCTCATCGGTGGAGATCCAGGCATTCAGGTCCTTCATTTTACCCTGGAAATCTTTGAAATCCACCACACTTGTAATGGATTCCTCCTTGACAGGGTGAAACATCTTATCCAGGCTCCCGGTATAATAGTCAGTCTCAAATTCGTCATTGTCCGGTGAGAAAAGGAGGATCATCTGTTTGTCGTTCCAGGCAATAATCCCCTCCTTATCGGGCTGGATGAACGTATAATCCTCCCCTTGCTGGTACATGGATGCCATATCTTCCTTGATCTTGCCAATGGTGTTCTCAAACTTCTCCCGGTCCTTCATGCCCGAGACCACTCCAACCACAGGGCCCTCTGTTTCCATTCTTATGAAGAGATAAATGTATTCGTCCATCATCAGACCCGTACTGAGCGGATCCTCCAGGATCAGGCTCCACACCTCGTCTTTCGCCTTTTCTTTAAGTGTGGCGAAACTGTTTAGCTGGCCCTTTTTATGGATCTGCATCGGATGCACCGATATCACACCGATGGCATCATCGGGTATGCTGTTGACAAATTCGGGGGACTTCTTGGCGCAGGATGACAGGATCAGACCTGCGGTTATGACAGCGATGATAGGTAATCTCTTCATTGGAATCAGGTTATGTTATACGGAAGTAAATATACAATTTTAATGTTCGGGCTCAGGGTTATGATCAAAAGAGTTAAACACTATTTTGTTCAAACCGGACCTCCGGCCCCGGTTGATCTTAAAAGTATCAGCGCACGGCGACCCATCCTATTGTGGGCTAAAAGAAGTAACGGACCCCGATCCCCCCTTCGAAGGAGATATCGGTGGCGGGCACCAGATCAAGTACGGGGACCAGTTCCACGAAGATGTCCACGGGGGCCGATTCGAAAAGATAGGCGATCCCCAGGGGAACCCTTACCCCCAATCCAAGGTTGCTGGCCAGTACAAGTTTTGCACCCACTCCGAAATAGAGGGGCAGCTTCCCCTTGTCCACGTCTATGGCATAACTGTGAAACAGCATGTCGGCGTGTAAATGAAGAAAACCGGTACCGAGGAATGACCAGGCCACACCGGCATCGACGGCTGTTTTTTCACTGGTCCACATCTTGGCGCTCAGACCGGTAGGTTCACCGATGAGGACACCCAGCCCCAGCCCGCTGTCCTGTGCAATCATATGGATTGAAAGAAAGATTGAAAATGTGAAGAGGATGAGCTTTTTCATTGGATAGTTCGCATTTATCAGGTTGAATAGTTATTTGAATTCGCATCAATTTTTTGAAACATTATATAACCACAATTGTTCGCGGTAACGAAGGTAGAGGATCCCTTTGTATAGCACAGGGTGCGCAAATGAATTCTGAACAGATGCGACGGGTATGGAAAAACTGCTGGCCACCTTAAATCCCGTCCGGTCCGGATATGCAAGGGCTGCCACCCCTGTTTCAGTGAAGATGAAGAACTTTCCATCTGCCTGGAGGAACGATCCCGGTTTCAGCTCCCGGGAGGTAAACACAGTCTCGCCCGAAGCAAGGTCTACCCCGACCCATTGTTTCTTCCTGTCCGAGGTCCCAAAAACGGTGCCATCTGCCACGAGCAGTCCGCTCAATTTACAGTCCAGGTCACTGTTGTAATAGATGGTGTCGAGCCGCTGCTGTTCATCATTGATCCGGAACATTACTGCGCCCTCTCCATACCCCGATGAATAGAAGATCTTGCTCTCCAGGTAAAGGGGGTTCACCGCGTGCATTGTATTGGGGTGGGAGATGGGGTGGCTGAATACCACCTTACCGTCATTTGGGTTAAGAAACAGCAGGTAATCGGTGGTGTTCATGAGCACGAGATCCTGTCCCCCGTGCCGGATCAGTTGCGGTGAGCAATAGGAGTTCTTTGTGGAGTCCAGGTCAAGGCTCCACTTTAACGCTCCGCTGGATTTGTCCAGGGCCACCACGTTGTGCCCGGGCCCGCCCGGAGTGAGGATGACCAGGTCCTGGTAGATCAGCGGGGACTCGGTGTATCCCCATTTGATCTCCTGTCCCCGGTAGGTTTCAAAGATGTTCTTTTTCCAGATAAATTCCCCGGTCCTTGTGTCAAGGCAAAAAGCATCTCCAAGGGTGCCCGAGTAATAGAGCCTTTCATTTTCAAGGGTGGGGGTTCCCCGGGCACCGGTGAACCGGAATGTAAACTCTTTTCCGTATGGCACTTTCCACTGCAGCTGTTGCCCGTGGTCATAATGAAAAATATATCCGGTGGAGTCGATCATCCCGGCGATGAAAAGGCCTTTTTCATTCATGGAAGGGGAACCGTATCCGTCCCCGATGCCTTCAATGGTGGCTGCCAGCTCCGGTCCGTCCTCCGGCCAGCGGTCCAGCAGCCCGTTATCAGGGTAAACCCCGTCCCGGTCAGCGCCCCTGAACTGGTGGGGCTGGGAGTATACGCAGGTTGAGATGGCCAGTATAAAGAGTATCGGTGTAATTTTTTCAAACATAACAGGTTGTTTTTTAATAAGGTATAAATTGTAATTCGCTGAGTCCCCGGTACTTTCCGTCGGGGATCTGGATGAGCTCATCGTGGGTGCCTTTTTCAACGATGGAGCCCTGGTCGAGGACAAAGATGTGATCCGAATTCCTCACCGTGCTGAGCCTGTGTGCAATGACAATGGAGGTGCGCCCTGACATCAGGTGTTCGAGGGCTTCCTGGACCAGTTTTTCCGATTCAGAGTCAAGGGAGGAGGTGGCTTCATCCAGGATCAGGATCCTGGGATTTTTCACCAGCGCCCTGGCGATGGCCACCCTCTGCCGTTGTCCGCCCGACAACTGGGTCCCCCGCTCACCGACCAGTGTTTCCATTTGATCCGGGAAACGCTGGATGAATTCCCATGCATTGGCCTGTTTTGCGGCTTCAATGATCTGATCATCGGTGGCGGAGGGATCCCCGTAGCGAATGTTCTCCCTGATGGTTCCACCAAAAAGAAAGATATCCTGCGGAACCAGTGCAATCTGGCGGCGCAGCGTCGAGAGGGGTATGGTCCGGCTCTCCTTTCCATCAAAGAAGATCTTTCCGTCTGTGGGATCATGCATCCTCAGAAGCAGCGAGGTGATGGTGGATTTGCCGGCGCCCGAAGCACCTACGATGGCCACCACCTGGTTGGCACCGATCTCAAGGGAGATATCCTTGAGCACGTGTTCATCGGGCCGGGAGGGGTATTCAAAGGAGAGGTTTTCAATGGTAATGTTTCCCTTGAGCTGCTGATCATGATCCAGGATCACCTCTTCCGAGAGCTCCTCGGTCTCTTCGTTGAAGATCTCAAACAGGTCCTCGGTCGCTCCCAGGAATCGCTGGATGCGGGTGAAGACACTGGCCATTCCCCCGATGGTTCCCCCGATGAATCCCGAATAGAGCACGAAGGAGAAGAGTTGCCCGGCATTGATATCCCCGCTTGCAAGAAGGAGGGCCCCCTGCCAGATCACAGCCACCAGTGCGCCCATCAATCCAAGGATGAGGAAGGAGGCAAATGCGCCCCGGTAACGGCCTCCCTTGATGCCGATGCTGGCGATCTCAAGGGTCCTTTTCCGGTAGCGTTTCATCTCAAAGAACTCATTGGTATAAGCCTTCACACTCTGGATCCCCTGCAGGGTCTCCTCCACGATGGTGTTCGATTCGGCCACCTCACGCTGTGCCATTTTAGAGAACCGCCTTATGAACCTGCCGAAAAAGAAGGAAAGGAGGACCACCCCGGGCAGGATGGCCAGCATAAAAAGGGTAAGCTTGAAAGAGGTGTAAACCAGGAGGGCGATCCCCCCGATGATGATGATTACCTGGCGCACAAATTCTGCCAGGGTGGAGGTCATGGTCTCCTGGAGCAGGGAAATATCGGAGGAGATCCGGCTGTTCAGCTCACCTACCCTGCGCCTGTCAAAGAACCTGACCGGGAGGGTAATCAGGTGGTTGTAGGTGTCCTGTCTCAGGTCCGCCAGGGACCTTTCGGTCACCTTCACGAAGAGTATGGTACGGAAGTAGGAGAATACCGCCTGCACCACCAGGATCCCGGTCAGCAACAGCGCAATATGGTTCAGTTCACTGGCCAGGTTCCCTTCGTTACCCGAATTGACCAGGTCGCCCAGCAGTTTCGGGAACGCAAGGTTCGTGACGCTGGAGCCGAAAAGAAAGAAAAGGCCGATGATATAGATCACCCGGTAGGGCCTGATATAGCTATAGAGCCTGAAAGCATTCCTTAATCCGGAAATAGTTATCTTTTTCTTTGGTACCTCCATTGAGGGGACAAATATAGGAAGTGCAAAGATACAAAGGAAAAGATTCTTTCATTGCCCCTGGCCAATCTGCACCCTGCTACCAGGTCCTTGCCTTCAGGTATTCATCCAGGTCTTTCCTGGTCATCGGGAGACCTTCCGGATTGTCATCCACCCATTTGAGAAATGCATCCTTTATCTCCTCTGACCAGCGTCCGTCGATCTCTCCCGGGGTGTATATTCCCTTCCTGAGCGACTCATGTCCGAACATATCCCGGAGCATGATAAACTCAGCCTGCACCACCACCTCTTCGGCCAGGTGTGCAGGGATAAAGAGTACCCCGGTCTTCTTGGCCAGCACCACATCACCGGGGAACACGGTGGCCCTGCCTATCCGGATGGGGACATTGATGCCCATCAGCATGCTCTCCATCAGGTAGGAGGGATCGAAGCCCCTTACGAAGGCATTGAACCCTTCGATCTCTGAAAGCCCTTCCAGGTCCCTGGAGCCTGCATTGAAAACCACCCCGTTCCCCGAGTTGGCAAAAATTGCGTTGCCCAGGTTGTCCCCGATCAGGGTCCCATCCACGATCTTGCCGAATCCGTCGGCCACATACACATCCCCCTGTTCCAGGGCATCGATGGGCCAGGAGTTCATGGCCCCCACCCGTCCTGCCTCCTGACCACTGGCTGTGATCCGGTCCATGACCTCGGGCCGTCTGGGCATATAGAGGGCCGTCAGTGCCCTGCCAACCACGGGCCGGTCCGGGTGGATCATCTCCCAGTTGCCTTCAAACTGGTTGTTATAGCCCCTGGACCGCAGCACCCCCCATGCCTCCTCGATGGAAACTTTTTCCATTCTGGCCAGGATGCCGTCCGGAACTTTGGGGCGCCCGTCCTCGAACCGTTCGCCCTGCCACTCCCGGGTATAATAGGTCAGCTCCTCGACACTGTCAAAGAATTGAGCGGTGGAATCGATGCAGATGCCCATCATCAGGATTCCTGTCAGGAATAAAAGTCTTTTCATGGTATGGTAAATTATATGAATGATTATGGTTTTGCATATGCATGTGGTTCCGGGAAGGGGTGCTTACTTCTTACCCGGAACCGGTTCATCGGCCGTTCCTGTGCGCCGCCACCAGGTGGCAAGGGAACTCCCGGTAATGTTCATCAGGGGACCAAAGACAGCCGGGGCCAGCCCGATGGTAGCCACCTTC
Organism: Bacteroidota bacterium; assembly: GCA_024640885.1. Lineage (GTDB taxonomy): Bacteria > Bacteroidota > Bacteroidia > Bacteroidales. Next base: position 12,559 of record JAHEEC010000046.1, read on the forward strand.
CCCATCTGCAAAGCAATGCCCGAGGCCAGCCCTCCATTCTGCATCCCCACCTCCAGGGCAATGGTCCTGCATGACTTTTCATCCATGCGGGCCAGTTTGCAGATCCAGTACCCGAGGAAATAACCTGCGGTGTTGTGGAGCAGGCATGCAAGGATCAGCAGGAACCCGATCTCCAGCAGGCTGTCCCTGCCTGCGGCTGTGATCACAGTGATGATCACCCCGATCCCTGCCATGGATAGAAATGCCATCACCCTGTCCAGCAATCCTTTATTTCCTTTCACCAGGTTTCTGAAGACCACCGAGGCAAAAATCGGAAGGCCCAGGAACCAGAGCACGTCACGTCCCAGCTGGATGAATGCAGCTCCCGATTCCATCTCCGAGGTCTGGTAGAGGATCAGGTTCTTTCCTGATATGATCAGCAGGTATATGGCGGCCTGGAGAATGATGCTTCTGCGGTTATCCTTCCCGTAAGCCACGGCGTTAAAGATGAGCCCTCCCAGGATGGGCAGGATCACGATGTTGAAGATCCCGAGCATCATCTCCCAGAAATTCACCGGGACCAGCTGGCCCGCCAGCAATTTCATGAGTGAGGGGGTGATCAGCGGGGCAAGCATGGTCGCCACGGCGGTGAGGGTGACCGAAAGGGCCAGGTTTGCCTTGGCAATGAAAGACATCACATTGGAGGCGAGCCCGCTGGGGGAAGACCCAACCAGGATGATCCCCGCTGCCACCTCGGGGGGGAATCCAAAGGTACTTGCAATAATGTAGCCCACGATGGGCATGATGGTGAACTGACATGCCAGTCCCACCAGGACGCCCTTTGGCATCTTTACCACCGCTGCAAAATCCCGGACACTCATCTGTGAACCCATCCCGAACATGATGATCTGGAGCAGCGGAACGATGGTGGTTTTCAGTTCAAAATCACCCCACCTGATAAAAAGTCCTGGATAGAACATGGAGATGCTGACAGCTGCAAAGATCATGATGGTATAGGAAAAACCTTTTGAAATCGGATTTCCCCTTACACCAAATGCCAGGAAAACAAAAAAAGACACAAGCAAAGGGCCCAGGAAGGGTGCCTTTCCGGTGAAGTAGGCCAGCAGGAACAGAACCAGGCTGAGGGAGGCCAGGCCCAGCAGTATTTTAAAAATTCCGCTTCGCTTCATGCAATTAAAAAGGGAAGATATAAAGTATTTTAATAATTTGTATGCTCAAACCCAAATATCCTAAAACTGAAAATCATGGAGACAAACCACCCACACAGGAACAGGAGGGCATTCCTCAAGAAGGCGGGACTGGGAGGATTGGGCCTTGGGGCCCTTATGCATACCCCGCTGGAGTCACAGATTGGATATCTTACCCAGTCAGTGAGCCGGTACTCCGCCCCGGCGGACCTGAAAATTACAGACATGCGCATCGCACAGGTTGGGAATGTGCCTATCGTGAAGATATACACCAACCAGGGGGTTCACGGACTCGGGGATGTGAGGGACGGGGCCGATAAACGGTATGCCCTGATGCTGAAGAGCCGGATCCTGGGTGAGAATCCCTGCAATGTGGAACGGCTATTCAGGATCATCAAACAATTTGGCGGTCATGGACGGCAGGGAGGGGGTGTGTCGGGTGTGGAGATGGCACTCTGGGACCTCACGGGCAAGGTGTATGGAGTACCGCTTTACCAGTTGCTGGGAGGAAAGTACAGGGAAGAGGTGAGGATCTATGTGGACACACCCACCGTAAAGGAACCGCTGGAGTTTGCCCGGAAGATGAACCGGAGGCTTGAACAGGGATTTACCATGATGAAAATGGATATCGGCATCGGGCTTATCAGGGATATTCCCGGCACCCTGTCCAATACCGAGCACTGGGGCAATATGCGTGAATGGGAGCAGACGAAAGGGAACTACGGTTCCACCATGCATCCCTTCACCAGGGTTCAGATCACTGATAAGGGGATTGAGGAGATGGTTAAATACGTGGCGGCCATGCGTGCGGAGATCGGTTGGGAGATCCCGGTGGGTGTTGATCACCTGGGACACTTGGGGGTGAACAGCATGATCAGGCTGGGGAGGGCTTTTGAACCCTATAACCTTGCATGGCTGGAAGACCTGATCCCCTGGCAGTACACCGACCAGTGGAAGGAGATTTCAATGGCCATCGATGTGCCCACCCTTACGGGAGAGGATATATACCTGAAAGAGGGATTCAGGGAGCTCATTGAAAAGCGCGCGGTGGATCTTGTACAACCCGATCCTGTAACCGCCGGGGGTTACCTTGAGACCAAGCGGATCGGTGATTTTGCGCAAGAGCACGGCATCGCCATGGTCCTTCACCACGCCTCTTCACCCATCACCTTCATGGGATGCGTACATACTGCTGCTGCCACAGAGAATTTCATTGCCCTGGAACACCACTCCGTGGACAATCCCTGGTGGGAGGATCTTGTCACCGGAATCGAAAAGCCACTGGTGAAAAACGGATACGTGAGGGTGCCCGAGAAACCAGGTGTGGGCCTGGAGCTAAACGAGGAAGCGGTAAGGGAGCATCTGCAAAGGAATGAGGAGTTATTCGCACCCACCGAGGAGTGGAATGAACGCCGCTCCTGGGACAGGGAGTGGAGCTAAAAAACGGTTTACATGAAAAAAATACTGATTGCCCTCATTGCGGGCCTGATTGCGGGATGCGGCATCCCTTCCCGGATAGAGCCCGTGCAGCTCAGGTGTGAATATCTGAAAGATCCGGCGGTGGTGGATCAACTGCAACCCAGGTTGTCGTGGATCAATTTGGCTGCCAGCGGGGATCGGGGCCAGCTGCAGTCGGCCTACCAGATCAGGGTGGCCGGCTCACCCGATCTTCTTGAGACCCCGGACCTGTGGGACAGCGGAAAGAGAATGTCGGACCAATCCACGCGGGTGGAGTATGAGGGAGAGCCGCTGGGCTCAAGGCAGGAGTGCTGGTGGCAGGTAAGGGTGTGGGACGGTGAGGGAGATCCTTCCTCCTGGAGTGAACCCGGGCGATGGCGGATGGGGCTGCTGGATCCCGGGGACTGGAAAGCAACCTGGATCGGGGCCCCCTGGCAGGGAGAGGAAGCCTTGCCAAAGGCGGGAGGGGGACCTGACGGGACCCCTGTTGATTTTGGACCGCCGGCACCGTTGCTGAGGAGTACCTTCAACGTGGAGAAAGAGGTGGCATCGGCGGTGGTGTTCGTAACCGGGCTGGGTTATTTCGAACTCTACCTCAACGGGGGGAAGGTGGGGGATGACCTGCTGGTACCGAACCAGACCAACTACGGGAAAAGGCCGGGACTGGAAAATGCGCTCATCTCCCTTCCGGATGATTTCAGGGATTATAAAGTGATGTACCTGGCCTATGAGGTGAAGGAACAACTGAACCGGGGGGAGAATGCACTGGGAGCCATCCTGGGGAACGGGTTTTACAACCCGGCCAAATTCTGGGCCGAGGCCTATGGGTCACCCCGGTTCCTTTGCCAGCTCCACATCACCTATACCGATGGAACGGAGCAGACGGTGGTTAGCGATGAGTCGTGGAGGGCATCACCGGGTGCCATCCTGATGAACATGGTCTATTACGGGGAGGAGTATGATGCCAGGAAGGAGCAACCGGGATGGTGCAAACCGGGATTTGACGATTCTTCCTGGGCACATGTGGTATCAAGGAGGGCCCCGGAAGGAAGGCTTGTGGCTCATGCGGCCCATCCCGACAGGGTGACCGAAATACTGAACCCGGTTTCCATTGAAAAGCTGGGCGATGGACACTTTTTCGTGGATTTCGGAGTGGAGATCTCGGGGTGGGTCCGGCTTCACGAGGTTGAGGGACCTGAAGGTCATGCCGTCGGTATGAAGTTCAACGGAAACCTCTATTCGGGGGAGAATCGCTACATCTTCAGCGGGAAAGGAGCCGAGTCCTATGCCCCCCGGTTCAACTGGTTTGTGTTCAGCGGAGTGGAGATCACCAACTGGCCCGGTGAGCTCAGTGCGGAGCAGGTTACGGCGGAGGCCGTGAACACCATGATTGAACCCACTGCCACCTTTGAAACCTCCAATCCCCTTTTCAACGAAATCAACAAGATCTGGCGCAGGAGTCAGACCGACAACATGCATGGCGGGGTGGCCAGCGATTGTCCCCACCGGGAGCGTTCACCCTACACGGGCGACGGACAGATCACCTGCCTTACGGTCATGCAAAACTATGATGCAAAAAACTTTTACCACAAGTGGGTGCAGGACATGCTCGGGGCCCAGATCGCCGAGACGGGGTATGTGCCCAACGGGGCGCCATGGCAACCCGGCTGTGGTGGAGGTCCCGCCTGGGGTGCGGCCATCTGCGTGATCCCCTGGCAATTCTATCTCCAATATGGATCCATTGATATGCTTGAGGATAATTATGAAGGCATGAAGGGTTATGTGCGATACATGCAGAGTTGGGTGGATGACGAAGGGATCATGTGGTCCCGGCGGAGGGCCAGGGATGGTTCGGTGCTGAAATGGTTCAACCTGGGCGAGTGGGTGCCACCGGGGGAATATATTCCCGATGCAATGGTTCATACCTTCTACCTTTGGTACTGTGCCACCATCACCTCGGAGACCGCCCGTGTCCTGGGTCAGGAAGCAGAGGCCTCCAGGTACAGCGGGCTTGCCACTGCGACCAGGCAGGCTTTTCAGAGGAGGTTCTATGACGCCGAAAAGGGAACTTACGGGGATGCGGGGGGGAATATCCTTGCCCTCAGGATGGGTGTTCCCGATTACCAGTACGAAAGGGTGGTGGAGGCCCTGAAGAGGGGCCTGAGGGCCAGCAGTGGTCACCTCGATACCGGCATTATCGGGACCCGTTTTTTCTTCGAGGTGCTTGCCGAAAACGGATTACAGGAGCTTGCCTATAATGCAATGAATAAAAGGACAGAACCTGGTTTCGGCCGGTGGATCGAACTGGGCTCCACCACCACCCGGGAACAGTGGAGCGAAGAGGGCTCCTATAACCATCCCATGTTCGGGGGTGGACTGGTGTGGTTCTACAGGAACCTGGCAGGCATGCAGGCCGATCCTGAAGACCCCGGCTACAGGCACATTATTTTTCGTCCCCAGCCGGTGGAGGAGATGGAATTTGTGACCTACACAAACATGACCCCGTACGGCATGGGAGGGATCTCATGGCGCAATGAGGAGGGTGCCTTTGAAATGGATGTGATTGTCCCGGTGGGCACCACAGCCACAATCCATGTCCCGGTCCCTGATCAGGCGGAAGTGATGGAGGGGGGAAAGCCTTTTGAAGAGGCAGACGGCGTAGAGTTCATCAGGATGGAAGAGGGCTATGCAGTGTTCCAGGTGGGGAGCGGCGATTACGCCTTTACGGTGGTCAGGCCCTGATCTCTAAAAGTGGATCTAGTCCAGTTCCCGGTGCCACAGGGTGATCCGGACTGACTGGCTTTCACGAAGGTGCTCGGCAAGCCTTTCGGCACAGTATACGGAGCGGTGCTGCCCCCCGGTGCATCCAAAACTCACCATCAGGTGGGTGAAATTCCTCTCCTCATAGCGATCCACCGACATGTCCACCAGGGAAAATGCATTGCTCAGGAACTCATGCACATCACCCTGCTGGTTGAGGAAGTCCACCACCGGTTTGTCCTTTCCCGTCAGGCTCCTGAACTGCTCCTGTTTACCGGGGTTCGTGATGACCCGGCTGTCGAAGACATATCCCCCGCCGTGACCGCTGGGATCGTCAGGAATGCCGTGCTTGTAGCTGAAACTGTTGATGAAGACAGTCAGCGTGGATCGTCGCCCCTCTTTATCCCGGAACTTTTTTAGTTTCGGGGCCTTCAGCAGGCTTCGCAAGACCTTGAGCAGGTTGGGTATCTCGATGGCGAACTCCACGTGCTCGAGGATCCATTTAAGGTCGTTGAGTGCGTAGGGGATGCTCTGTAGAAAATGGGTTTTTTTCTCATAGAATCCCCTGAAGCCATACGCCCCCATGGCCTGCATGATCCTGATCAGCACGTAGGGGTAGAAGGAATCCCTGAAAGCCTCCCTGTCCACGGAGGGATATTGGGCCAGCTGCCCGACGTAATGATCCAGCAGCTCCTCCCTGACCTCCGGGGGAATATCCGCCTTGGAGTCATAGAGCAACGAGGCCACGTCATACTGAAGGGCGCCCCTCCTGCCCCCCTGGTAATCTATGAAGCAGGGTTTCCCGTTACGCAGCATGATATTCCGTGACTGAAAATCGCGGTAGAGAAAATATTTTGTGTCCTGGGCCAGGAGGTATTCGATCAGCGTATTGTAATCGTCCTCCAGCATCTGCTCATTAAAAGGGATGCCTGCCAGTTTGAGGAAATAGTATTTGAAATAACTCAGGTCCCACTGCATGCTCTGCCGGTCAAAACTGGAACGTGGATAGCACACCTCGTAATCCAGCCCTTCCGAACCTGTGATCTGGAATTTCTGCAATTCGGTGAGCACCTGCTTATAGGTCTCCTTCAGTTCATGGGGGAAGTTCCCGTTTTCCCTGACCTGGAAGAGGTAATCAAACAGGGTGGTATCACCCAGGTCCTCCTGCAGGTAAGCGTGGTGCTCAAGGTCCACCAGGTAGATCTCCGGAACGCACAGGCCAAGGGAGCGGAAATGCCTGCTGAATTCGATGAAGGCCTCGTTTTCCTCCCGGTCCATGTTGATGGCCCCGATGACCGATGTGCCTGCTCCCGTGATCCGGTAATACTCCCTGGCTGAGCCTGAGGCCGGCAATTTGTGGATGGAGGTAATGTGATCTCCGCTCCACCTGTGAAACAGGACGTTCATCAATTCAAGTCTGGTCTGGCTCATAAATGGGAGGCTATTATCCGCTTACCTGATTGTTAAAGATATTTATTTCTTCATTGCAGAATCAACCAGCTTTTTAACAGGCCCTGCCACCGGCAGGATGGTCCCGCCGTGGGGGGCCGAAGCCGAAACAAAAAGTGCTTCGATCTCCTCATCTCTTCCGGCCAGGGAGCCAGGGTCTGAGATCGCCTGCATTCCCAGATCGCCCAGCCGGGCAAGGTTGACGGAGTGAGCCTCCACTTCCTTCAGTCGCTGTGAAGTCTCAAAGGCAGGGGCCAGTTTTTCATGGTTGCGTGCCCAGATTTGCATTATCCTCAAGATCCTCGACCTGGCTTCCCCGTCTGAAAACTCCAGCCAGAGCTCCACATCTTCTCCAAACCGGTAGACCTCGTAGTTTTCGGCCGGAGAGGCATCCACCACCCTGTTCAAGGGAGTAGTGGTGTATAATTCCGGCGAATAGATGACCATCCGGTTGAACAGTTTGTCCTCCTCCAACGCACCGACCAGTATGCGCAGGGCATCCCGGTAGGGAGCCCCCGCCATGTCGCTCAGCAGCTGGTCGCGGTAACTTCGGTGTTTCAATCCCTGGCTCTCCAGCCTGTGGTCAAATACCATGAGGCGGCGGTAAAGATCCTTCACATCGTCGGTGAGGGGGCCGGGGCTCCACAGTTTTTCTCCGATGGCTGCTGCCCGGGGCCAGATCCGGGATTCAATGGTGGTGCCATCTACCATTTCTGACCACATGCATGCCTCACCTCCCACCAGCATGGACTCCTCACCGGGAGTGAGCGGGTCCATCTTACGAAATTCGGGAAGGGGAACTCCATGGGTCATATCCGATCCCCCGGAACGGGTGCCGGTGAGTTCAAGGGTGAAAAAAGAGATTTTTGCGGTACCCGTAATGGAATCCCCTGAGATCACGGTCTCAAAGTCCACGCGGCCCATATTGGTTTCAAGGGCAAATGACAGGTTTTCACCGTCTGCACTTGCCTCACCAAATGCCATGGGTGAACCCATAAAATTCATGATCCCCTGAAGCTGGTTCCCATCGCCGAAAAGGAAAAGGGCTCCTTCCATCACCATGTCGGATACCTTCAGGGTGCATTCCCACCCCTTCCAGCGGGTCGAATCGATTTCAATGTCGACGGCCCCGGGAATTACCGTGGGATCCACCAGGTAGTGAAAGGAGGCCGGCTGTTTATGATCCAGGTAGTAGCCTGCAGAGAGAATTGCCATATTGCCCTGCCTTGCTGTTTCCCATAGGGAGCCATGGTCGCGCCAGGTCTGTACTGCAATGCCCCTGTGGGCAAGGTCCGGGTGGAGGATCTCGTCCCAACCCATCATTTTTTTGCCGTGACCGTCCAGAATTTCCTGGATCCGGAGATTAAAATAGGCCTGCAATGAGGGAGGATCTTCGATGCCATGCTCCTCCATGAAACGCCTGATATCAGGGTTATTCTCCCACTGTGAAGTGCTAACTTCATCCCCACCCATATGAATATATTCATCGGGAAAGAGCAGGGCCATTTCGCCCAGGAATTGATCGAGGAACAGGTATACCTCCTCGCTGGCAGGATCCATCACGGGCTCTGTTACCATCATGAGTGTATCCAGAAGATAGGGACCGGGGGCACTGGCGAGCTCCGGGTATCCCACGAACCAGGATTGGGAGTGTCCGGGCAGGTCGAATTCAGGCACCACCCTGATGCCCCGGTCGGCCGCATATTCTATTACTTCAAGGATTTCCTCCCGGGTATAGTACTCACCGTTGGAACCCATCTCATGAAGCCCAGGAAACGCTTTTGATTCGACCCTGAATCCCTGGTGATCGGTCAGGTGCCAGTGAAGCACATTCATCTTTGCCATCCCCATGGCATCCAGGTTTCGAAGGATCACCTCTTCAGGGATCCAGTGCCTGCAGGCATCAATCATGATTCCCCTCCAGCCGAACCTTGGGTGATCATTCATGGTGAGCACGGGCAACACCCATTTCCCATTTCTCTCCTCGGCAAGTTGTAAGATTGTTTCAAGCCCGTAGATGATCCCTGTCTCCGAGGGTGCTTTTACCCTGATCTGATTCCTGGATATTCTGATGGTGTAAGACTCATCATCCCCGAATGAAGGAAACATCATCCCGGTACCTGTGCATTCCAGTTTAAGGCTCCTCTCTGTCCCCTTTCCCAATTCCATTCCTGTCTGTGAAGAGAGTCTTGAAAAGAACCTTTTTGTGGCACGTTCAAGGCGTGGTGTGGTCAGCCGGGTGAATTCATGAACCAGGTTTTCATCCAGGATAAACGCTCCTGAGCCTATTTTCAAATCTGCCGGAAGGGGGATAAGGGTAATCTGTGCCCTCTCTCCTGGGCTGACCGGAAGGGGTTTCGGTTTCAGAAAACCAAACCAGGCAATGACAGCAACCGCGATCAGGACCAGCAGGATCCATCCTGTAATTTTGAGCGCTCGTTTCAGCGCCCTGTGGTGAATATGCATAAGATCAATTCAGGTATTTCCGGATCTTTTCCAGCGGAAAGGGTTTTCCGTGACCCGGGTATATGGTATTTGCACCCTGATCGATCACCACTTTCCAGCTTTTCTTCAACAAATCTAGATCTTTTGCATAAATGGGCAAGGAGGGGCGCAGAACAAAGGGGAGCCTGTTGTGAGCGAGGCAACCGATAAATGCTTCTCCGGTTTCCAGAAGGACACTTACCGAGCCGGGCGTATGTCCGGGCGTATGGACAATCTTCCCGCGAATCCCGTATCCCTTGAGCGTCAGTCCGGTGTCATCCAGTATAATGTCTGCTTTTGCTGCCGGGAAGCGACCCAGTTTGGCTATGAACGGTTTGAATAAAAAGCGGGATAATTTACCCCAGGGTGAGGCTCCTTCGGGCCAGTGAAAAATGCCCTGCTCCAGGTTCTCGCTGTCATTTTTATGGATCGCAATTTTTGCACCGGTGAGCTCCTTTATTTTCCTGGCCCCTCCCACATGGTCAAAATCTCCATGGGTGAGCACGATCAGTTTGATCTCACCTGGTTTTATCCCGTGACTTTCCAGGAGCCCAATGAAAGAGGAGGCTTTTTTAAAAGGCGCCCCGTCCACCATGACTGCACCCTGGTCCCTGAGGATGTAGGAGGTGTTGATCCCTGACTCGAATGGAATGATCTGAAGTGACATCTGGATTGATTTTATTGTGGGTCAACGCAGCAAGTTTTACAGACCCCGGTGGGGGGGCGGAAGAGGTATTGCGTTCAGTCGGTGGTTGCGCAATCTAAGTTAACGGATAAATGGACTCAATACAAGTGGATGTTGATTCTCCTTATTCCCTTTTGTTTCATTCACCGGACAGCAATCCAGCGCATCGCGGCAATCGCCTGGGGGCTCCTGGTAAATTTCGATGGGAAATCATCCCCAACGCCCCAATAAAGATTTGATAATATTCTAAAGAAAATTGGATTGAAAAGAAGATTTTATATCTTGGGGCTCATTGGTTTTTATTCGTTTACATCGACTCCAACCCTATAAAATTCTGAAAAATGGAAAAAAACGAAATCCTGACCCGCGTCAAAAATGTTGTAAGCAATGTATTAAAAACCGACAGCTCTGAAATCACGGACGATGCCAATTTTATCTTTGATCTGGGTGCTGATTCCATGCAAAGCGTCGAACTGGTAGCTGGATTTGAAGAGGAATTTGATATCGAAATGGACCAGGACAGGGCCCTTGAGATTCAGAATATCGATGATGCAGTAAATTTCATCGCAGAATATCTATAGGTCATTCACTTTTGGATCAACAATTTTTTCGTTATGAATGAATTACAAATGCTTCGCCAGAAGAATCTGGATACCATTTTTAATCCCAAATCGGTAGCTGTTGTTGGAACCAACAAGGTCAAAGGCACGGTTCCATATGACATCCTGGATAACATTCTTAAATCTGATTTTAATGGAATGGTCTTTCCTGTAAGCCCACGGGAACTAAGCATCAAAGGGATCCGGGCATACAAATATGTGGTGGATGTTCCCGATGATGTGGATCTAGCCATCCTCGTTTTTCCCAGTTCTGTATGTCATATGGCCCTTGAACAATGTGGACAGAAGGGGATCAAAGCGGTGATCATCATCTCGGCCGGGTTCAAGGAAGTGGGTGAAGCCGGATTGATGAAGGAGAGGCAGCTGGTGGATATTGCAAGAAAATATGGAATGTCCTTTATCGGGCCCAATTGCCTGGGTGTGATCAACACCGCTCCTGAAGTTAAACTGAATGCCTCCTTTGCAAGGGAGATGCCGGGCATCGGCAATATTGGTTTCCTTTCACAGAGCGGGGCCCTCTGCACTGCCGTGCTGGATTATGCAAGCGCCAAGCACATCGGTTTTTCCAAGTTCATCAGTTTTGGCAACAAGGCGGATATCAGCGAGATCGACCTTCTTTATTATCTGATGAACGACGATCCCACAAAGGTCATCCTGATGTACCTGGAAGAGGTTTCAGACGGTATCGCACTGATGAAAGCTGCCCGGGAGGTGATTGCAAAGAGTGGAAAACCCATCCTGATCATCAAGTCAGGAAGGACTGAAGCAGGGGCCTCGGCGGCGGCTTCACATACCGGCTCCCTGACGGGAAAGGATGAGATATGTGATGCGGCCTTTGCACAGGCAGGGATCATTCGCTGTGATAACATCGAGGAGATGTTTAACAAGGCCATCGCTTTCGCATACCAACCCGCCCCAAAATCGGAAAAAGTGGCCATCATTACCAATGCCGGCGGACCAGGGGTATTAACCACCGATGCAGCGATATCCAGGGGGCTCAAGCTGGCAAAGTTCTCAGAGGAGACCACTAAAATTCTGAAGAAAGCACTGCCGGCCACCGCCAACATCAAGAATCCTGTGGATGTGATAGGGGATGCAAGATCGGACCGCTATGTGGCAGCAATTAATGCGGCCTTTGATGATCCGGATGTGGACGGGGTCTTTGTGATCCTGACCCCCCAGTCCATGACAGATATTGATGCCATTGCGGAGGATGTTACAAAAATTGCTGAAGGCCAGACCAAACCAATCTATGCATCTTTCATGGGTGAAAAGGATGTGGCATCCGGTATCCAGATCCTGCAGAAGAAAAAGATCCCCCATTACATCCTGCCGGAATCCATGTGCATGGCTTTTGAGGCGGTGTACCATTTTAATCAGCACCTGAAGATAAAAGAACACCGCGTTCCTGAACTTGACCACATCCAGGGGAAAGTTGCCAGGGATATGATGAACAAGTTCTCATCCAATGGAAGGTCCTTTATTCCTGAGGTGGAGACCATCCACCTGTTGCAGACTTATGGATTGCCTGTCCCCAAAGGAAGGTTGGCCACTTCGGTGGACGAGGCGGTACAGATTGCCGGTGAGATCGGATACCCCGTGGTCATGAAGGTGGTTTCGGATCAGATCATACATAAATCTGAAGTGAGGGGTGTGGAACTTGACATCCGGGATGAAATCCAGGCAAAAGAGGCCTATGAGCGGATCCATGAGCACGTGGCTGACATCATGCCCGATGCATCCATCAAAGGGATCTATGTGATCAATATGATCAGCGGAAGTGAAGAACTGATCCTGGGCATTAAAAGGGATCCATCCTTTGGTCCCGTGGTAATCGTCGGACTGGGGGGAATCTTCGTGGAGGTTTTCAAAGATGTGAGTTTTGGAGTCGCACCCCTGAGTTACGAAGAAGCCAGGAGGATGATCGAGCAGACCAGGGCATACAAAATACTTTCGGGATTGCGTGGACGCGCGCCCAGGGACATTGAATCGGTTATCGATGCGCTGCTCCGGCTTGGGAAAATGGCCGAAGATTTTAGAGAGATCGAGGAACTGGACATTAATCCCCTGTTCGTACTCGAGGAGGGAAAGGGAAGCATCATCGGAGATGCCAGAATGATATTAAAACGTACCAAATAAACCACAAAACTACTGCAAAATGAGAATCGTTATCAAAGACTCCAGGGCTGAAACCGGGAAATGGACAGCGGATTATATCTATGGAAAAATCAAAGCATTCGCTCCCACAGCCAAAAAACCTTTTATCCTGGGATTGCCGACCGGCTCTTCTCCCATGCCTGTTTATGAGGAGTGGATCAGGCAATACAAAGCGGGGGAGATCTCTTTCAAGAATGTGATTACCTTCAATATGGATGAATATGTGGGATTGCCCGAGGATCATCCCGAAAGCTACCACTCCTTCATGTTCGAGAACCTTTTTAATCACATTGATATTCCCCGTGAAAACATAAACATCCTGAACGGGAATGCCAAAGACCTGGCCAAGGAGTGCAGGGACTATGAAGCGAAGATCAAGAGTTACGGGGGGATAGAACTGTTTCTTGGCGGTATTGGTCCGGATGGGCACATTGCCTTTAATGAACCGGGCTCTTCCCTGGTTTCCAGGACCCGGGTAAAGACTCTGTGCTATGATACCATCCAGGCCAATTCCAGGTTCTTTAATAATGACATGTCCAAAGTCCCCACCCAGGCGCTGACCGTGGGTGTGGGCACCGTGATGGATGCCAGGGAGGTGGTGATCATCATCACCGGGTTTTCCAAAGCCCGTGCAGTGAGGGAAGTCATAGAGGGAGGGGTAAGCCATATGTGGACCGTCTCCATGCTCCAGCTGCACGAACATGCGATCATCTCCCTGGATGAACCGGCCACCATGGAACTGCAGGTGGAAAGTGTGAAGTATTTCAAGGAGATCGAGGAGATCGCAAATTCGAAAATGCCCACGAGGTTCTAGCGATGAAATATCGCCCTCTAGACAATCTGGAGATAGCAGCCCTTGAGCATCAGGGCTGTTTTTCTTCCGGCTGGTCCGGGATCAGTGTTCCGGATAATTTCTCCACCCGCCACGTGCACAGTGTCCGGTTCTCGGGAGTTGTTAAGATTGGAAAGCTGGGCGGGGAGATCCGCACAGCCGAAGGGGAAGTGAAAGCTTCCGGCCTTTTCAACAGCCGGATTGAAAACTGTGAAATCGGGGATGATGTGCTTGTGGACAACGTACGGCTGCTGAAGAATTACAGGGTCGGGGATCATGTCATCCTGGAGAATGTGAATTCAATATCGGTATCGGGAAATTCCACCTTCGGGAATGGCTGCGAGATCGAAGTCCTCAATGAAGGGGGAGGCAGGGAATTGCCCATATTTGACAGGCTCACCGCGCAGCTGGCCTATTTGATGGTGTTCTACCGGCATGAGCCTGAATTCATTCAGGCCCTTGGACAGATGATCCACGATTATGCCGGCAAAAAGCGTTCAGGGACAGGGAGTATAGGCACCGGAACGGTGATCATGAACACAGGCACCGTGACCAACATGGTGATTGGTGACCAGGCCATCATCAGGGGCGCATCCCTGTTGCAGAATGGCACCATTGCAAGCAACAGCCACGCCCCCGTTTTCATCGGGGAGAATGTGATCGCACGGAATTTCATTGTGCTTTCCGGATCCAGAATTGACAGCGGTGCGCTGGTTGAAAAGTGTTTTTTGGGGCAGGGTGTGGAGATGGGGAAACAATTCTCAGCAGAAAACAGTGTATTCTTTGCCAACAGCGAAGCTTTCCACAGCGAGGCTGTAAGTGTGTTTGCGGGACCCTACACGGTGACGCACCACCGCTCCACCCTGATGATCGCCGGGATGTACTCCTTTTTTAATGCGGGTAGCGGTACCAACCAGAGCAATCATATGTACAAGCTGGGACCGGTGCACCAGGGGATCCTGGAAAGGGGGTCAAAGACCGGTTCCTTCGCCTACCTGCTTTGGCCCAGCCGTGTGGGAGCTTACTCTGTGGTGATGGGCAAGAACGTGGCCAGCTTCGACAGCACCGATTTCCCTTTCTCCTATATCAATGTGGACAATGAGAAAAGCATTCTCACTCCGGGAATGAACCTTTTCACCGTGGGAACCCGCCGAGACAGTGAAAAGTGGCCCAAACGGGATAAAAGAAAGGATCCGGAAAAACTTGACCTGATCAATTTCGACCTGTTGAGCCCTTACATCATGCAGAAAGTGATCCGGAGCCTTCAAATCCTCCAGGAACTATATGATAAGGCCTCTCAGAAACAGGAGACCATCTATTACAAGGGGATCCGGATCAAGAGGCTGATGCTGAAATCCACCCGCAAGTATTACCAGATGGCCCTCTCCATATTCATCGGGAACCAGGTCATCAAAAGGCTGGAAGGAATCGGGGAGATCAAAAAAGTTCAAACCATAAGGGAAGGATTTTCCACTGGCCGTCCGCATGCCCCGGGGAACTGGATTGATCTGGCGGGTATGGTGGCCACCGACCAGTCCATCGAGGGATTGGTGGGAGAGATCAGGAGTGGTAAACTGAAAAGCATCGATAAGGTTTCGGAAGGGCTCGAACGCATCCACAACTCCTATGAACGTGAGAACTGGGAGTGGACCGTGGGGATCCTCTCGGAACTATACGGCATTGATGCAGGGAATATTGAAGCCGAACAGCTGATAGAATTGATCACCAGCTGGGAGACAGAATCTGTGAAGCTGGACAAGATGATCCTGAACGATGCCGGCAAGGAGTATGACGATTCGAGTAAAATTGGTTTCGGGATCGATGGAGATCTGTCGGTGAGAGACCGGGATTTCCAGGCAGTACGGGGGACCCCTGAAGAGAATAAGTTCATCGCAGGGATCCATGAAGAGATCGGCCGGATCGGAAAAAAAGCAGCTGAACTCAGGCTCCTGCTGGAAGGATTATGATCCGGAACAATCAGGTTATTTCCGGGTGGATTGGATGTCCGGGATGATCGGTGATTAAATTTTATTGAGATAGTTGGCGCTGGGCTTGAAAGTTTCTGGATCCATCTCCACGAAGAAATTCTTCACCCCCCCGGTTTTGGAGGCCTCGATGAGATCTGCCCAGTCAACCATCCCTTTTCCAATGGGGACCTCTGTTTCTTTTTCGGGGGACCAGTCGGCCATATGGGCTGAGATAAACCGTCCCGGATATTTTCTGAAGTAGTCCGCCGCCTTGTATCCGATATTGACCACTGCCACCTGGAATTGCATCTTCACCAGCTCCGGGTCGAGTTCATCCAGAATGGCATCATAGATCAGTTCATTCCCGCGCTTCTCAAACTCCATATGATGGTTGTGAAAGCCCATCTGGATCCCGGCGGCCTTTGTTTTCTCAGCGATTCCATTGAGTTCATCTGCAGCCCTGCGATAATCGTCCACCGAGGCGTCGTCGGCCAGCCAGAAACTTGACAGGATCATCTGTTTCATTCCCAGGGCATTGGCCCATTCCATCCGGTTCCCAAGGCTCTCACGCAGTTCACCAAAGGTATAATGTGAACTGGTGCATTTTAAGCCTGAATCCAAAATGATGCGGTTCATTTCGGATCCTGTCATTTTATTCAGTGGTCCGAAACCTGAATCGATGTAGCCCAGCGGGGAGCACATTTCAACCTCCGAGTAGCCCATTTTACTCATCTCCACCAGGGTGCCCGGAAAATCCTTCACCAGCTTCTCACGGAGGGTCCATGTCTGGAACCCGAATACAAACTTCTCTTTACTCGATCCGCCTGCCAGCAGGCTGGAAGGAATTTGACTCAATAAAGCAGCGGAAGCCATGGCTTTCCCGGTGGTTTTAATAAAGGTTCTCCTGGTGGTTTTCATATGGGATCAGTTTTCAAATGTGAGCCTTATAAAGATATATTTTCCGTGACAATTATTCGAAATTATTGACCCTTAGTTTAAACCCAGGCTCCTGATATAAGCTTCATTGTTGGAAGGCCGCCCCAGGAACTCCTCGACGGACTCCACAATATCGCGCTGAGTTCCGTTGGAAAGGATCAACTGGCGGTATCTGGTGCCGGTCTCTGTATCCGTGAGTCCGTTCTCTTCAAACTTCGTGAACATATCCTGTGCATAGACCTCGGCCCAGAGGTAACCGTAATAATAGGTAGGGTGTGTATTGATATGGATCCAGCTCGCCTGGGGATGTGAACCCTCCACATGCAGGGGTACGGCCATCTCCTGATCGATTAACCTCCAGAGGTCATCTGTGGGTAGGATATTATCCGGATCGTAGGAATCATACAATTTCATATCATATACACAGTTGCGAAGGGAACTTTGTGCATCCAGTCCCGAAGTGGCATTTTTGGCTTTAAGCATATTGTCAAAAAGGGCCCTGGGAAGAATCTCCCCGGTCTTGTAGTGCCTGGCAAATGTGCTCAGGATGTCATAGTCCCAGGTCCAATTTTCAAAGATGGTGGACATGGATTCGCTAAAATCCTCCTTCGAACCTGCCTGAAACGAAAATTCTCCATTATAGGACATGGTCTCCATGATGTGCCCGAACTCATGGCAAAGGGTGTTTAATTCTCCATGGCTGAGAAGCGAAGGGGTGGACCCGTTTGGCCTGGTAAAATTAGCCAGGAGAAGGCATACGGGGATCTCATATCCCTCGGAAGTAAGCTTTCCTGATGAAATGCCCACTCCGTAAAACCAGGACTCCTTGTGGGGCCTGGGATAGAGATCCAGGTAAAAGCGGCCCTTCAGATTTCCCTCATCCCACACCTCGTAGAGCAGGACCTCTTCGTGCCAGACTGATGGATCTTCAACCCTCCGGATTTCAAGTCCCAACAGCTCCTCATAGACCTGAAGCATGCCTGCCAGGCATTGTTCCATGGGCAGGTATTCCCGGATTACTTCATGGTCCACATTGTATTTTGTCTTGAGCAACTGGTTCCGGAAGTAACTGATATCCCATGGATTCACCGGGTTGCTGCTCTTGGTTCCCGATTCAAGATTTCGTTGTGCCTTAAGTGATTCGTGATCCCTGAGGGCTTTATCCCTGGAACGCCGGATCAGGTCATCAAGGAAGTTCCAGACCGTTTCAGGATTTTTGGCCATTTTCAGGGAGAGGGAATAGGTTGCATAGGAGTTACGGTCCATGAGCCTTGCCAGCTCATACCGCTTCCTGACCAGCTCATCAAGAATGGGAAGGTTCTCATCGGAAGCCCGGGTCTGGTATTCCCAGAGGTACATTCTCCTGGTCTCCTCCACGCTGGCGTTATTCAGGACCGGCCCCCGGGTGGCGGGGATCACGGGAATCTCATATCCTGTGCCCTCCACCGCATAACTGGCTTTGAAATTTTCCGGTAACCCTGCCGCACCGGCCTCATCAAGCACCAGCATTGCATTGGCCGTATTCATATTGGTGGAGTATTCCGAAGACAATTTGCTGATCTCGGCCTTTAATTCCTTAAATCTTTTTAACGGTTCCGGTTCCAGTTTAACTCCCGCATGTTCGAACAATTGCATCACATCATCCACGTAGGTCTTGCGATGACCGGTCAGTTCCTTGTA
>JAHEEC010000047.1 GCA_024640885.1 Bacteroidota bacterium
CTGGCCTGGAGGGCATCCCCGATCTGGTATATGTCCCCATTCCTGGAGGTGAAGGCAAATATTGACATGTCCGGATTTGAAATGACCTGGAGGGATTCGTATTTCCCGATCCCGTCCATGATCGACCGGGTAGTCTTCATCACCTCCCGTGCAAGGGTCCTGTAGCCTTCCTTTCCAAGGTGGTTCATGATGGCCCAGCATCCTGCCATGGGGCCACCTGATTTTGTTCCCATAAAAGTGGTGGAAGCAAAGATCCCCCCCGACCAGTCCGCATGAATAAAGAACTGTCTCTTTCTCAGGGCACCATTCCTGTAAAGGATCATGGAGCTGCCTTTGGGGGCATACCCGTATTTATGGGCGTCCAGTGAAATGGAGGTTACCCCGGGGATCCTGAAATCAAAAAGCGGAACAGGGTAACCGGACGCTTCCAGGAACGGCAGCATGAACCCTCCCATGCATGCGTCCACGTGGAGCAAAAGACCATGTTTCTTTGCCAGCTGCCCGATACGCGATACAGGATCAATCACCCCGTAGGGAAAGCAGGGGGCAGAACAGCACAGCAAAATGGTCCGCTTGTTAATGGCTTTTTCCATGGCGCCGGGATCGGCCCGTTTGTCCTCCCCAACGGGCACTCTGATCGCCTTCAGTGACAGGAAATGACATGCTTTCAGAAAAGCCGGGTGGATGGTTTCCGGAAGGATCACCTCAAAAGGGATCCGTTCATCTCCTCTTTCCCGGGCCAGTTCCCGTGCCACTTTGAGTGCAAGGAAGATGCTTTCGGTCCCACCGGTGGTTGCACTGCCGGTGACACCCCTGGTTCCATGCATCATTTCAACAGCCATGCTGACAATATCCTTCTCGAAATTCCTGAGTGAGGGAAATGTGGAGGGATTCAGCGTGCTTTCATACATAAAGGCCTTAAGGTACTCCTCTGCAACTGAAGCATAATAGGTACCGGGATGGTATACAAAACCGAAGGTTTTTCCCTGTTCCCACCTGGTATCATTGGACTTACACAATGGCAGTTGCTCCAGCAGTCCCGCTGCAGACCTTCCCTTCTCCGGAAATATCTCTTTCTTTCTCATGGCAATTATTTTAACAAAAATGCAAGTCCCAGCCCCAGATAGTTGCCCATGGCAATTCCCATGAGACCCAGCGCAATGCCGAAGGCTATGATCTCCCGGTTGCCGATGGCACTGGCCACCGGCCCGATGAACGGGGGACCAAAAATGGCGGCGG
The DNA here is from genome assembly GCA_024640885.1 of Bacteroidota bacterium. Taxonomy (GTDB): domain Bacteria; phylum Bacteroidota; class Bacteroidia; order Bacteroidales. Next base: position 1,240 of record JAHEEC010000047.1, read on the forward strand.
TGGATGCAATGATCACTGTATCCCTGTCAAGCCTGAATATAAATGCAAGGATGAAATGAATCAAAACGCTGCAGAGGACCACAAAACCGCAGAACAGGAATAGGTTCGAACTGGAGGCAAGAAGCTCTTTAAAGTCAGCCATAGAACCCATGGCCAGGGCAAATACCAGCAGCAGGTAGTTGGCTGTTGAGTATGTATGGGGCAAGCGCCGGATCCTGGGCTGGAAAGAAGCTGCGATGCCCAATGTAGTGATTCCCAAAATGATCAACGGAATGGCACGTTCAATCGACCAGTTGCGGAGGATCAGGCGGGAGCATCCGGCCGCAACAACCAGGGTGGCAACAGCCAACAGTAATCCTGAAATGACATGTTTGGTCCTCTGTCCGGAACTTGATTCGGGATCGCCTGAATCTTCAGTGGCATGGTTATTCCAATCCTTTTTATGGTTTGGAAGGAATAGGCCCAGCACGGTTTTCCCGACGGTTATTAAAAAAATGAAATAGATACCGGTGAATACGATATCGGCACTGTTAAGCAGCACAAACACCTCCTCATCCACTCCCAGTGCCACGCCGATGGCACTCATGTTCGGAGTGCCCCCGGTATAGACACCGATCATCATCCCGGATGCCGCAGCTGGCTGGGGGACCTGATCCCTGAAGATCCAAAATGCAAGCACCGCACTGATGATAACCCCGATCACCCCAAGAAAGAATGCAAAGAATGCAGGCCTGACCTGGTCCAGCATCCTTTTGAAATTTGCAGAAAACAACAACAGCGGGATGGCCAGGTAAACCGAAACTCCGTAAGTATACTCAAGCAGCTCTTTATTCAGAGGCAACCCGGGGATATTGCCGATGATGATCCCTACCAGGTAACAGATGATCATCGGGGATAGCCAGCGAACGATCCTGGAGCTCTTTTCCATCCTGTTGACCAGGACCGGGATTCCGAGAAGCAATACCAGATGAATAAATGAGATGAACATCACTTGAAATTTTGGATCTATGGAAACAAAGGTAAGGGGGCGTGAAGCCCGGGGGAAATTGAAACCTGCCACTGGAAACCCCCGTGAAGTATTATTTGCCTTATGGCAGGCTATTTCCCGGATAAGGGTACAAGAATCAGCGGATTTTCCCAATCCTGGCTCCTTCCCGGGGAAATTCGCAAATACCTGGCTCCGGAAAAGGGCTCAAAACTGATTTTTGCAAAAATCAAATCTTGTCGGCCACCCTGCTGATCTGTTCTCGCAGGATCAGAAAGAACCTGTTCCTCTCCTTTTCCGCAGTACCGCTGATGGGAACCGATTTAGAGAGAAGATTCATACCCCATCGGTAATTATATTCATAAAAAGCCCTGTTGTGGGTTTGCATGAGGTTGATGGCGTTGGTGGTGAGAAAAGTGACCCCGGACTCTCCGGATTTAACAATAATGGTATTGTCAGCCAGGATGATATCATTGTGGTACAGCCGGAAATTCCCCTCAATCCCGCCCGGTGAACTCCCGAAGGGGTATTTATATCCCAGTTCAGCCTGTTTTTGTTGATGATTTACCAGCTCAAGCAACGATTCACATACCTTTAATGCATCATCTTTTGAATTAAAATAACCGGCCTCTGAATAGTAAAGTACCTGCTTTAAATAACTGTTCAGGCACTCTTTGGTGGTAAATTCAATGGTCTTGATCTTCACAAAATGATCTGCAATCTCCTTTGACAATTTGAGGATCTCCTCGGCCGGTTGATTGGCCGAGAAGCAGGCCTCCCTGAAATCAGGAAAATCCAGGTTTGACTTTTGCCAGAAGAATAGTTTGAATGCACACACTTCAGGGAACTGGATGATGTGAAATATATTCAGTTCATTGAGAATGAATATCACTTCAGTTGCTTCGTTGCGGTGTGCATCAAGGGTAAACTGCAACAGGTTTTTCAGCCAATCGGCGAATGAATACCTTTGCCCGTCCAGGAAACTGGTCATAAAGGTAACCGTATCGGTCCGTGTGCCCGTAAGGTCATCCACCGAAAGGTGAAAGGTTTTTGCCAGTTTCTGCACTTCATGCAGTGAGATGGGCTTCTCGCCGCGGATCCTTCGGTAAGCGCTGTCATTGCTTATTTCCAGAATTTCCGCCACTTCGTCCACAAGGGAAACATGACCCGCCAGCTGGTCACGGATCCTCTGGAAAAGCTGCAGTTGAATATCAGTATTGTTTTCCATATTTCATCTGTTGTCCGCATTCAGGATAAGTTAATGTAAGCTAAATATTGATAAGTATCAAGTACCCGGAGAATGATTAACTTGGGGAAAACTCTGGTAATCAAGTACCCGTAAATTCTTATTCCATGAAATACCAATCCCTCTGCCAGCTCATCCTGGCATCCCTTTTTTTGATCAGTTGCCATCCCCACATGGAAAAAGAGGAGCGGATCATCGGTGTGAAGATTTATGCGCACCCGGGGGCACTGGATGACCTTTTCAAACAGTGGGAGGCGCTTGGGATCAACACTGCCTTTTCAAGCCTGGATCTCCTCTCCAGGGAGGATTACCGCGCCATGGCTTCTGAACACCACGTTTCAACCTACGTGATTTTCCCGGTTTTTTTTAATCCGGACGCACTGGCAGTTTCGCCGGGCCTTTACGCCATCACCTCCGAAGGCGAACCGGCAAAGGAAGAGTGGGTGGAGTTTGTTTGCCCCGCCCGGGAAGATTATCGCCGGCAGGTGGTGGAAAAGGCCCGGGATATCATCCGGAAATATGATCCGGACGGGATCAGCATCGACTTCATCCGCCATTTTGTTTTTTGGGAAAAGGTGTATCCCGACCGCGATCCGGCCACCCTTCCGGTGACCTGTTTTGATTCCATCTGCATTGCAAAATTCAGCTCCATGCAAGGGGTAGTCATCCCGGAAGGACTGAAATCCCCCGGCGAAAAAGCTTCCTGGATCCTGGAAAATCACCATGCGGCATGGACTGCCTGGAAGTGCAGCCTGATCACCTCCATGGTTGAGGAGATTGCCGATGCTGCCAGGAAGTTGAAGCCCGGTATCGGGATCAATGTACACCTGGTCCCCTGGGGCCGGACTGATTATGACGGGGCAGGCAGAAGCGTTGCAGGACAGGATATCCCTGCCCTCGCCCGGTTGGCTGATTACCTCTCCCCCATGACCTACGCCCATATGGTTAAAAGGGATCCGGAATGGATCCATGGTGTGGTGGAGGATATCAACCGGCAATCGGGCGGAAGGGTACTTCCCAGCATCCAGGTGAACAAAGCATACCTGGATACGGAGCTTGATCCCGAAGAGTTCCGGCGATCCCTTCGGGCAGCCCTGGAACCTCCATCAAATGGGGTCATTCTCTGGTCCTGGGAGCAACTGGCAGAATATCCGGAAAAATTGACAGTGCTGCACGACATCCTGCACGGGGAGTGATTTGAAACCGACACACATGCGCTCTCCCGCTAATATTTAATACTTTTATCCCCGTACAAAAAAATCGTACCATGAAAAATTCAATATGCTTCGCCCTGATTATTGGACTGGTGGTTTCATGCCAGACAAATACCACACAGGATCCGGAACCTTCATTGATCACAAGGAACCAGCCTGAACTTACCTCCGATGTGATGACGCCCGAGGTATTGTGGGCATTCGGCCGGCTGGGCGATGTGCAAATCTCCCCTGACGGTCAAAAGATCCTTTATGGTGTAAGCTATTACAGCATCGAGCAAAACAGCAGCAACCGTGAACTCTTCCTTATGAACGCGGATGGCAGCGGAAAGACCCAGCTTACCACCACTTCCCAGAGTGAGTTTAACGCCATCTGGCACCCCGACGGGGAACGGATCGTCTATCTCTCTTCGGCATCCGGCGATGTACAGGCCTGGGTGATGAACCAGGATGGCAGCGGGAGAAAGCAGGTCTCGCACATTGAAGGCGGGATCAACAGCCTGGCCTATGCCCCATCAGGGACTAAAGTACTTTATACCAAAGATGTGCAGATTGACAAAACCACTGTGGAACTCTATCCTGACCTTCCCCAATCCGACGCTCGGATCATCACAGACCTGATGTACAGGCACTGGGACACCTGGGAGGACGGGGCCTACAGCCATATTTTTGTGGCAGATCTCGATGGAGACATGATCCCGGAAGGGATGGACATTATGGAAGGGGAACCCTTCGATTCCCCGATGATGCCGTTCGGTGGCATGGAAGAGATTGCATGGACCCCTGACGGGAAAGGAATTGCATATACTTGCAAAAAACTGAAAGGGATCGGGTATACCTTCAGCACCAATTCAGATATTTATCTATACGACCTGGCATCAGCAAGTACCCGGAACATGACAGAAGGAATGCCCGGATACGACAAGGCGCCCCTGTTCTCTCCCGATGGAGGTAAAATGTACTGGCTAAGCATGGAACGCGCAGGTTTTGAGGCGGACAAGGACCGGCTATTTGAACTGGACATGGCTTCGGGGACAAGAAGGTACCTGACTTCCGAATTTGACTACAGCCCATCCGGACTCACCTGGGCCGGTGACGGAAAGACTCTGCTTTTTGTGGCCGGGGTACAGGCCACCTTCCAGGTGTATAAAATGGATGTGGCCAGTACGGAAATCAGTGCCCTCACCACCGGTTTTCATGACTACCATTCGGTGGCTGCGGCCGGGGATAAGTTGATCACCACCAGGGTGAACATGACCAGGCCTGAGGAGATCTACAGCATTGATCCCGCCAGCGGAGAGGTCACCGAACTCTCCTTTGAGAACAGGCATATCCTTGACCAGCTTACCATGCCCACGGTGGAACAGCGCTGGATCACCACCACCGACAACCAGGAAATGCTCACCTGGGTGATCTATCCCCCGCATTTCGATCCCAAGAAAAAATATCCCACGCTTCTCTACTGTGAAGGAGGGCCCCAGTCCCCCCTCAGCCAGTTCTGGAGCTACCGCTGGAATTTCAGCCAGATGGCCTCCAATGGCTATATTGTGGTGGCCCCCAACAGGCGCGGGGTGGTTACCATGGGACAGGAGTGGACCGACCAGATCAGCAAGGACAACAGCGGGCAGGCCATGCAAGACCTGCTCAGGGCCATTGATGTGATGAAGGAGGAGCCCTTCGTGGATGAGGAGCGGCTGGGGGCCATCGGCGCAAGTTTCGGGGGCTTCTCGGTCTTCTGGCTGGCCGGGAACCACCAGCACCGGTTCAAGGCTTTCATTGCCCATTGCGGGGTATTCAATTCTGAGATGGAGTATATGACCACCGATGAGATGTTTTTCGACTCCTGGGAAAAAGGAGGGGCCCCCTGGGAAAAGGAGAACCCGGTGGCCATGAAATCCTTTGCAGGTTCTCCCCATAATTTTGTACAAAACTGGGATACGCCCATCATGGTGGTCCACGGTGAACACGATTACAGGATCCCCTATACCCAGGGAATGGCCGCTTTTAATGCTGCGCAGATGCTGGGTGTGCCAAGCAAGCTCCTCTTCTTTCCGTCGGAGACCCACTGGGTAGTGAAACCCCAGGACGGGATCCTCTGGCAGAGGGAGTTCAAAGGCTGGCTGGACCAATGGCTAAAAGATTAGGGAGCCCATGATAAAGAACCTGCTTCTGATCGGACTGGGAGGCTTTATAGGCAGCATCGCAAGGTTCCTGGTCTCCAAACTCAGCAATCACGTGGAGTGGTTGTCGATCCCTGTGGGGACGCTGGCCGTCAACGTGATCGGCAGCTTTCTCATTGGCCTGCTCATCGGGATCTCGGAAAAAAGCCCCATCCTCACAGTGGAACTGAGGATGTTCCTGATGGTTGGGCTCTGCGGAGGATTTACGACCTTTTCATCCTTCACGGGTGAAAACCTGATGCTGGCGCGGAACGGCCAGTTCCTCTCCCTGTTTCTCTATACGGGACTCAGTATTTTACTGGGATTCACGGCAGTCTATTTCGGTTATCTTTCAACCAAGTTTCTGGGCTAATTAACCTAAAACCACATGAACAGGTCTGAACACAGCATATTAAAGATTCGTGCAAGTACCACCGACAGGATCGGTTCCAGGCTATTGTACCAGCACCTGGTTGAACTGGCCAGGGAGCAGGGGATCACGGGAGCCACTGTCTACAGGGGGATCATGGGCTACGGATCAAGCAGCACGATCAGCTCCTCCAGATTCTGGGAACTGACTGAAAAGCTACCCGTGGTGATCGAACTGGTGGACCGGACCGAAAAGCTTGAATCCTTCTATGCGGGTATCAGCGAGGAGCTTATTTCCATGCCCAAGGGTTGCCTGGTGACCCTGGAACCCGTGTCGCTCCTTCTTCAGAAAAAGGGAAAATAACACTCCCTTTTTCAGTGGCCTGCCCAGTGGGCCATCATGAGGATGGCCCCGGCGGTCCCATCCATGGTGGGTTCATTGGTGGAATAATCCCCGATATCGTCATGATAGACCACGAATTCATTCTGCACCTCCTCAAATTCATCGGGCTGTGATAGTTCCAGTCCTAACAGGGACCGGTAAATGGAGCCGTAGACGGGGCCATCCACCAGGCCCCCCGGGACCTCCATCCGGGTAAGTGCCCATACACTGGTGTGCACATCCACCGGGTACTCACCTCCCTGTGGGATTCCCGTAAACATGGAGGTTGCCCAGGGATTTCTTCCAAAGAGCCAGTCGCGCTGCTCCACCATAAATTCATCATAGGTGTGGTCACCTGTCATCTTTTCATAGAGGATCACCTGGGTAATGAGGCTGGTCAGCAGGTTATTGGAGCACCAGATAAAGGGCACCCCGATGCTGTAAGGATTCCTTGCCGCCCGCTCCATGCAATTCTCAATTCCTGAACGGTAGTATCCCTCCAGGACCGATTTTAAGCCATCCTCCACCAGGCCGTGCAGCACGAAGTGACCCACATTGATGAAGGGATAGTACTGGTAATGGGCTGCCGTATCCCAGGGCATCCAGTTATCGGTGCCGGCAAGAAGGGCATACCTCCGGGCATCCTCCAGGTAAACTGGTTCACCGGTGCATTTAAAAAGTTCGGCGGCTCCCCACTCCATGTCGTCGGCCCAGGTCACCTCCCCGTAACGGTAAGGAGCCCCGTAGGAGTTCCCCTGCTGGAATCCCTCTTTTCCCTTTCCCATCCTGTACAACGACCTGGCGGCCTCCAGGCACCGCTCCCCGAATGCCGGATCATCCAGCGCCTCGGTCCAGATCCGTGACGCCAGTGCCATGGCTGCAGCAGATCTGCCTGCCAGGTTGGCGATCCCGGTGGCTTCACTTTTGTAGATGTTCAACCCCTGGGGTTCACCGGTGGCAAAATAGGCTACCCTGTAGCTGTTCTTACCCCAGCCGTAATCGGAGGGGTCCTGGTCAGGCATCTTCCATCCCCTGTGGTCCCTGTCATCGGCAACCTGGTGGATCAGCTGTCCGGGGGCCGGATGCATCTTCAGGATCCAGTCAAGTCCCCACCTGGCTTCATCCAGCACATCGGGAATGCCATTGGCCCCGGGCTGACCAAGTGCATTGTAAAGATCCCCGAACCTGTCAGGGTATAGCTCATAGGCCAGCAACATATGGGCAGTGGCATAGCTGCCTGTGATCAGGTATTTGAGCTGGTCCCCCGCATCGTGCCATCCCCCGCTCACATCCACAAAGGTGGAATCGGGCACAGGCCCGAATGCTGACCGGCCATCCCGCCGGTGGCAGACCATATCCAGAAAGGGATTGTAACCGCACCGCTGCTGCCTCATGAAGCCAAGCAGCTTTTCCTGCTGCAGGTCATAAGCATTCCCTGAAATGGTGAAAGATTGCGACCGGACCCCGGACCTCCTTCCCTCCAGGTAAAAACGGCCGGGCCCTTCCTGTTGTGAAAAGTCCACTTCATAGTAGTACTCAAAAGCGCCCCAGCCTTTGCGCTCCACACGGATGGCCTTCAGCGTCTTTACCGTATTACCGGAGCCTTCGTCCACTAGATCGAATGGTTCCCTCACAGCTCCATGGGAAAAGAGGATTCCGGATTTATGCTCCCCCGGAAGGTACCCCACCTGGTTGATCCGGATGTGAACGGTTTCATCCTGATCTTCACCCTTTGCAGGTGAGATCGCCGACATGGCAAGCATTAGGACGCTGAGGCAGGTTGTAATCTTCATCTCTGATTGCGGATTGGTTTTATAGCCACTTAAAAATAGGCCACTGTCCCTTCAATTCAAAATCAAGGGAATATTATCTATATTTATCTGCTCAATAATCACACCGGATTCACAAAAAAATGAGACCCATCATGAAAACATCCATCATCCCTAATTTTAAATTTATTGCTGCCCTCTTTCTCATTTTGTCTGTTGCAGCCTGCACCCCATCGGAAAAAGAGAGTGGGGACACGCTCTTCAAGGCCCGGGAACTGTTTCCCGAACCACCAAGGCCCGCGGGACAAACCGATGTGATCGAGTTGCGCTGCGATCCCATTGACACGGTCAGGATCGCTTTCATCGGTGTGGGTTCCAGGGGTACAGAGGCGGTCCGCCGTTATACCTACCTGGAGGGTGTGAAGATCGTGGCATTGTGCGACCTGGTCCCGGAAAACCTGGAGAGGGCACAGAAGATCCTTAAAGGAAGCGGACTCCCCCCGGCTGATACTTATACCGGCGAGCTGGACTGGCAAAAGGTGTGCGAAAGGGAAGATGTCAACCTGATTTATGTATGTACCCACTGGGACCTGCATACACCCATCGCGGTCTATGCCATGGAACACGGCAAGCATGTGGCCACGGAAGTGCCGGCGGCCATTACCATGGAGCAATGCTGGCAGCTGGTGAACACCGCAGAGAAAACCAGGCTTCATTGCATGCAGCTGGAAAACTGCAACTACGACTTCTTTGAAATGGCCACCCTGAACATGGCCCGCCACGGGCTGTTTGGGGAGATCGTGCATGCCGAAGGGGCATACATTCATGACCTCAGGGCCCTATATTTCAATGAGACGGATGAATACTGGAACATGTGGCGCCTCAGGCACAACCAGAACCGAAACGGCAACCTTTACCCCACCCATGGATTTGGCCCCATTTGCCATACCCTGAACATCCACAGGGGGGATAAAATGGAATACCTCGTCACACTGGCCAGTGACCAGTTTGGGATGACCGAATATGCCAAGGATAAATTCGGGGAAGATTCCGACTACGCCACCAGGGATTATAAACGGGGTGATATGAACACCACCCTCATCAAAACAAGCAGGGGCAAAAGCATCCTGATCCAGCATGACGTGACCAGTCCTCGCCCCTACAGCAGGATCCATATGCTCAGCGGAACAAAGGGATTCGTGCAAAAATGGCCCATCCAGGGCATCGCACTGGAGCCCGAGGCCCACTCTTTTATGAGCGAGGAAAAGATGGATTCGCTGCTGGCAGTGTATGAGCATCCCATTACCAAAGAGGTAGGTGAGATGGCCAGGAAGGTTGGAGGGCACGGGGGTATGGATTTCACCATGGATTACAGGCTGATCCACTGCCTCCGCAACGGACTGCCGCTTGACCAGGATGTATATGATGCTGCCGAATGGTCCTCCATTATCGAGCTCTCGGAAAAATCCATTGCCAACCAGAGCATGCCGGTGAAGGTTCCCGATTTCACCAGGGGTGCCTGGCAGAAGGTGAGCACGGTTACCTATTACTGACCACCACAAAAACAAACCTTATGATGGTGGCCAGGAGCAGGAGTGACAGCAAGAAGATGGCGCCCAGGATCCAGGAGCTGTCCAGGTCGAACTGGAACTGGAGTTGCTGGAACTTCCAGTCCTGGCCTTCCCTGACCATAACCCCGGAGAAGCGCAGTGGGAGCACCAGCAACCTTGAGAGATCAAATTCCACTGTCCCGATGGTGGAGACCCAAACCACGCTGTCGGACCCCGAGATGTTTGATTGCTCCACCAGGAGCTTTACATCACCCCAGGAAAGCCAGTCAGATTGTACCAGGTCAGCAGCCTCCTCAAAGCCTGAATAGATCTCATTGGGCATGGTTCCCAAAATCAGGATCTGCTGCCTGGAGATCAGACGGTCCATGAATGATGCCAGCCCGGAGGTATCCCTGGCGGCATAACCCTGCTGGAATAACTCCAGCTGCTCCATAATCTCCATCTGTACCTCCCGGGGCGCGTTCCCCTGACCGAAAGGGTGAAGATCAGGCTGTTCATATATCTCTTGATGGGTGACGGAAAGGATCTTTCTGACCATAAAAAGGGAGAGTACCAATCCGACGATCAACAGGATATGGAGTGCAATTTTCCACATGAGATGGGGTTGTTTTCGTGAATAATGGGCCGGACAGCTAAATGTAGTGATTTTTATCATTTACCCACTTTTCCTGTTCACTCCTTCTCCTCTACAGCTCATCCGGCTGATCCTACCACTCATCGATTATTATTTTTTCAGGAGAAGGTGTATTCCTAATTTTACCTTAAAGTTAGATCAGATGAGAACTTTAGCCATCTTATTGTTCCTTTCCATGATCGCGGGGCTCCAGGCCCAGCAATCCATTTCCGGGAAAATCTCCGACCGGGAAGGGAATCCGGTGACAGGTGCCAACATCTACTTTGAGGGCTCCTATGACGGGACCTCCTCGGGGTTAGAAGGTGAGTTTTCACTTCACACGGAACTGTCCGGTGAACAATTGCTGGTGATCAGCTTTATCGGTTATAAGAGCTATACAAGGTTAATCAACCTGAATAAGGATACCCTCATAAACGCTGTCCTTGAAGAGCTTGTGAGCGAACTGAACGAGGTGGTCATCACAGCCGGGGTGTTCAATGCAAGCGACAAGAAGAAATCTGCCACCCTTACCTCATTTGATATTGCCACCACGGCCAGTGCCATGGGAGATATTTACGGTGCCTACGCCACCATGCCGGGATCTCAGAAGGTGGGCGAGGAGGGCCTGCTATTCGTAAGGGGTGGCGAAGGTTATGAAACGAAAACCTATATGGACGGGATGCTGGTTCAGACCCCCTATTTTTCCAGCATGCCGGATATCCCCACCCGGGGAAGGTTCTCCCCCCTTCTCTTTTCTGAAACCCTGTTCAGCACCGGGGGATATTCCGCCGAATACGGTGATGCGCTCTCCTCCATTGTGGACCTCACCACCAACGGGCTGGAAACGGAGGATAAAGCCAGTGTGGGGATCATGTCTGTGGGCGCCACTGCTTCCCTTTCCAGAAGATGGGAAAACACATCCCTTGCCATGACCGGGCTTTATGCCAACAATGCCCTTCACCACAGGCTTTTCAAGCAGACGGTGGACTGGACCAGGGATCCGTCGCTGTTGGATGGCATGCTCATGTTCAGGCACAGGGTGGGTGAAACGGGCCTTTTAAAATCATTCTGTTCCTATAACTACAACACGTTCCAGATGAATTACGACAATTTCGAGGCGGGAACCATGGATGAGATCGGGATGAGGAACCATACATTCTATGCCAACACAACCTATTCGGGGGAACTGAATGAGAAGTGGCTCATCAGGACCGGGGTAGCCTACAACAGGGATGATGAAGATCTCACCTATATCAATCAACCCATCCGGACCCTCAACTGGGCAGCTTCCATGAAACTTGCGCTCACCTACCTGGCCACTGAAAAAATTAAGTTCAGGCTGGGAGGGGATGTATACTATGAATGGTACCGCCAGGCATACACTTCGGAAGCGGCCCTCCGGCTGGACCTGACCGATACACAGCCTTCCCTTTTTGTGGAATCTGAACTGAAGGTTACGACCAAAGTGGCCCTCCGCCTTGGGGCCAGGGCTGAATACTCCTCATTGCTGGAGGAGACAGCAGTGTTGCCAAGGATCTCAGCTGCTTACAAAACGGGCAAATCCAGCCAGATCTCCCTTGCATACGGGAAATACAGGCAGAAGCCTGAAAATGATTACCTGAAATTTGCCCCCTGGCTCAGTGCAGAACAGGCCGATCACTACATTCTCAATTTTCAGTACAGGAAGGACAACCGGATTTTCCGGATTGAAACCTACCTGAAAGAGTACGATAACCTCGTGAAATATAATGAACTCTACGTCAGTGATGTTTCCAACTACAACAATGAGGGTCATGGCTACGCCGGTGGGGTGGATCTTTTCTGGCGGGACAGCCGATCCATCAAGGGTGCCGATTACTGGATCTCTTACAGCTTCCTGAACACAAAAAGGGATTACAGGGATTTCCCTTCCAGTGTGGCTCCCCATTTCGCTTCGGCCCACAACCTGTCGGTGGTATACAAGCATTTCATTACTCCGCTGAGTACCTTTGCAGGCTTCACCTATTCCTTTGCCAGTGCAAGGCCATATGATGACAGGAACAGCAGTGAATTCATGGCGGGAAGGACCAGGGCCTATAACGACATTAGCCTGAATATCACCTATATAACCCAGTTATTCAACAGGGATTTCATCATTCACCTGAATATCACCAACCTGCCGGGATTTAAGAATGTTTTTGGATACAGGTATTCCAATACCCCGGACGAGGAGGGGCTCTATGCCTCTCAACCGGTTGTTCCAACCACAGGCAGACAGGCGGTCCTGGTTTTGCTTTTGTCCCTATAAATAAGTAATGTTATACTATAAATTCTGAAATCATGAGAACAATTCTTTTCCTGTGGATGATCAACCTGGTCACGCTGGCTGCAAATGGCCAGGAAAATAATTATGTAACGGCCATGCAAAAGACCATCGCTGCACTGGACTATGCTTCCGGCCAGCAGGATTATATCAATTGTGGCATTCAGTTCGAACGAATTGCAGTGGCAGAAAAAACCCGCTGGATGCCTTACTATTATGCTGCCTACTCCATCATCATTCCAAGTTTTGATGAACCCGACGGCGAGCGGAAGGATCTATTGCTGGACAGGGCACAGGAGATGCTCGATGAGGCTTTGAAACTGGCACCTGATGAATCCGAACTCTATGTGCTGCAGGCATTCCTTTACCCCTCCAGGATCATGGTGGATCCCATGGTCAGGGGAATGGAATACATAGAAAAGTGTTTTTCTGCCCTGGAAAAGGCCAAGGCCCTGAATCCTGACAACCCGAGGGCTTATTTCCTCGAAGCCATGAACAAACTGAACATGCCCGCTTCTTTCGGCGGAGGTCCGGAAGTGGCCAAACCCATTTTCCTGATGGCAGATGAAAAGTTCAGGGCCTTCCAAAATGAAGATCCTCTCTGGCCAGGCTGGGGGGAGGATGCCAACAGGACTGAACTGGAGAAACTCAATTAAGAAAGAACCTTGGTGTACCCGGGCTGAGCGATCAACCTGGTGCACTGTACCCTATGGCCCTTAATAAACCATACAGGCAGATTCTGACACTATTCAGGGATTTTGGAATCCTGATCCTGATCGGGAATTCCCTGTCCATATTTATGGTGCCAAAAGGTTTGTGGTCGATGGAGATCATACTCAGAAACTGCATGTTCTCCATCCTCTTTGGGTACCCGTCATGGAAAGGAATGGGCTATATCGTGGCACTCCTCGAAAGGAAAATTCCGTGGTTGAAATACCCCATAAAACGCCTGGTGTACCAGATCCTGGGTCTCACCATTTTCTCAGGGTTGATCATTTTCGTAGGATTCGCCATCTGGATCCAGCTCACCGAAGGGCTGGATTTTCGATCCGCAATCGAATTTATCAGTCCCAGCCTGAAGGTTGTCTATATATTCCTTTTCCTTGCCATGGTGCTGGGCAATGCGGTTCTTTTTTTCAGGAACTGGAGAGAAGCAACCATCCAGCAGGAAGAATTAAAAAGGGCCCACCTTGCCCTCCAGTACCAGTCCCTCAGGGACCAGGTGCGGCCCCATTTCCTGTTCAACAGCCTCAGCTCGCTGGTCACCCTGATCAACACCGACAGTGAGAAGGCCACCCGGTTTGTCCACAAACTATCCGATGTGTACCGCTACCTGCTGGAACAAAGGGAAAATGAGCTGGTCCCGCTGGAAGCAGAGATGAAATTCCTGGAGGATTACATCTATCTTCAAAAGATCCGTTTCGGGGAAAACCTCAGGGTCAACATCAGTCCCGGGATGAATCTGAAGCGGATGCTGATCCCCCTCTCCCTTCAGATGATCGTTGAGAATGCCATCAAGCACAATGAAATATCTGCGGAACATCCGCTGAATATTGATATTTATTCCGGCGAAAATGAACAGGTGGTGATCCGGAACAATATGCAGAAAAAAGAGATCCTGGAAAAAACGCCCGGTACGGGAATTGAAAACCTGCGGAAAAGAATCGCATTCTTTTCGGCGGGATCGCTTTTGATCGAGGAAAATACCGATTTTTTTACAGTGACAATTCCCACAATTCCATCCTAATCCCGTTGCGTATGAATGTGCTGATCATTGAGGATGAACACCTGACCGCTGAAAGGATCAGCTCGTTGCTGGTGGGGATCGATCCTGCCATTAAGGTCCTGGCAATCCTGGATTCGGTCAGATCGGCCGTCAGATGGTTCACATCCCATGAAAGTCCGGACCTGGTCTTTATGGATATCCAGCTGGCCGACGGATTGTCCTTTGATATTTTCGACCAGGTGAAGATTGAGTACCCGGTAATCTTTCTTACTGCATTCCAGGAATACGCCATCAAGGCCTTTAAAGTGAACAGCGTGGACTACCTGCTTAAACCGGTCACAGAAGGCGATCTGAGGTCGGCCCTGGAAAAATTCAACCACTATTATTCACAGAGGCAGGCCCTTCCGGTCATCGGGCATGAGATGCTGCTCCATATCAAGCAGATGATCAGCCATCCTTACAAGTCCCGGTTCATGGTCAGGGTAGGCGATCATATAAGGACCGTGGATGTGAAAGAGATCCTCTATTTTTACAGCCTTCATAAAGGTACCTTCATGCATACAGCCGATAACCGCAATTATGTGGTCGACCATACCCTTGATGCACTGGGGGAGCTCCTTGACCCCGATCTTTTTTACCGGATCAACAGGAGATACATCATCTCACATGGTGCCATCAGGGACCTGATCACCCTCTCGGCGGGCAAGTTGAAGGCAGCGTTGTTGCATTCCGATGATTCGGAGATCTATATAAGCAGGGAGCGGCTCTCCACATTCAAGGCGTGGCTTGACCGTTGAAAATGAGGATTTATAAGGAAGATTTCAAAATCAGGCACATAGTGATTGGTTTTATTATGCAGTGTAAACTTAAAAATAACATGAAATGAAAAAGACACTTTTCCTGCTGACCGTTCTGCTGGTTTCGGTCGCCACTTTCTCCCAGGAGCGGAAATACCAGAAATCCATGGAAAAAGGGATCGCAATGCTGGGTGAGGCATCCACCACCGAGGATTACCTTTCCTGTGAAGCGAATTTCGAGAAAACCGCGGCCAGGTTTGATAACAGGTGGATTCCCTCCTACTATGCAGCGTATTCGCTCATCTTGGCAAGCCTGCAGGACCAGGATGGCCCACGGGATGGCTATCTTGAAAGCGCCCAGGGGTTTCTGGACAATGCCTTTGCCATGGATCCAAACGAGTCAGAGATCATGCTCCTTTCAGCCTTTCATACCCTTGCGAAGATTGCGGTGGATCCTGAATCGAGGGGACCCGAATATTTCGAGGATTTTAATTTCAGGCTGGAGAAAGCAAAGGCGTTGAACCCCAATAATCCCAGGTGCTATTACCTGCAAGGGCTCCTTACCCTGAACATGCCCGATTTTATGGGCGGAGGTCCGGAAGCTGCCAAACCTGTTTTTGTCAGGGCCACAGAAAAATTCAAGGCGTTCCAGCATCCCGATCCATTCTGGCCCCGCTGGGGAGAGGATCTCACCATGGATGAGCTGGAGAGGCTTTAATATGAAAGAGCCCGGAATGATGCGCATGAGAAAGCGGTTTACGGCCATTGCGATCCTGATCCCCTGGCTGATGATCCTGAATGCCCAGGAGCAGCCAATGTGGAAGTATCAAACGGGGGGCCGGGTCTATTCCACACCCCTTGTATCCGAAGAAATGGTTTACGCAGGCAGCGGTGACGGCTGTTTTTATGCCCTTGAAAAGGCGAGTGGTAAACTTCGATGGAAATATGAAACCGGAGGGGCCGTTCACTCTTCCCCGTGCATTTACAATCACCTGTTATATTTTGGAAGTGCAGACGGCACACTCTATGCCCTTGACAGCAGAAACGGCGTGCTGGCATGGGAATTCCCCTCCGGGGGTGAAAAGAGCTATGGGCTGTGGGACTATTACCTCTCCTCCCCGGTTGTGGAAGCGGGGATCGTCTACTGGGGCAGCGGAGATGGTCACCTCTATGCCCTGGATTGGGAAACGGGCCAGATGGTCTGGAAATACAGGACCGGTGATGTGGTCCATGCATCCCCGGTGGTGAAGAACGGTCGCGTGTATGTGGGTAGTTTTGATGGGTTTTTCTACGCCCTTGGTGCAGAAAACGGAGCGCTCAAATGGAAATTCAACACGGTGGGGGCCCAATATTTTCCCAAAGGCGAGATACAGAAAGCTGCCCTGGTGGAAGATGACGTACTCTACTTTGGAAGCAGGGATTACAACATTTATGCCCTGGATGCAGAAACCGGGAGGGGCCGGTGGAACATGAGACAGGTGAGGGGATGGATCATTGCCACACCTGCAGAACACGAAGGGAAGCTGTACTTTGGAACCTCCGATGCCCACCTTTTCTACTGCATGGACAAGGGCAACGGGGAGATCCTCTGGACGATCCCGGTCCCCATGCGGGTATATGGCTCAGCGGCGGTGCACGGGGGAGTGGTCTACTTTGGCTGCTTTGATGGCAAAGTTTACGGTGCCGATCAGCTCACCGGTGAAATAAAGTGGGAGTTTCAGGTGGAAGCCAGTAAGGCGGGATATGATAAAATCTATGACAGGGAAGGCGGGTTCAGGGAAGATTTTGAACTTTACGGACCCGACTACCTTGAATCTGAAAATAAGATTCTCGCCCTCGGCTCGGTGCTCTCCAGCATGGTCATCCAGGAGGATATCCTTTACTTTGGAAGCTCCGACGGGCACATTTATGCTGTCCCGTTGCCGTGAGCTCAGCCATCTCAATACTTATCATAAAGGCCTGACATCACCTTTTTCACGGCCTCAAGGTAGCCATACCCCCATCTCATGTCCGGTTCCAGGTATGCCCCTTCCACCCATTCGTTCCAGGCATTGATCAGGATCAGCGGAGGCTGATCGGGGTGTTCATCCGCGTACCCTTTTGCCTGGAGCAGGTAGGCTGCAAAACTATCGGGGGTATTTCCAATATGCACCACATCCTTTTTCCCAAATTCCGCATACCTGGGTGTATTGTCCCAGCCAATGGAGACCACCGGAAAATACGGAATGTCAAGCCGGGAATCCCACCGGTTCCTCAGCGCGATCCCATCCTCAGCCCACCGGATATAGTCCTCCCTGATGCCAGCCATGCGCCAGTTGTATGTGGTCATGCTGGAGATCCCCAGGTATTCCACGATCTCGTTCAGCTCCATTCCCCCCGCCTCATCATCTCCCATGATGCCTGCGTTCCCCCACATTCCCATGGTGATGAGTTGCAGGTGCAACCCTGGCAGTCCAGCTTTCACAACTTCTGATTCAAAATATTCCAGCGCCTTTTTGGTCCCTTCCAGGCTGCCGAAACTGTTCAGCAGGTCCTGGAAACTGAAAATGGAAAATACGGGTTCACCGTCAATCTTCAGGTAGTTGGGGCGTTGGAAATATTGCCTGATTACCCGTTCCACCATGCCCTCATATTCCATCCAGTCCACCTCCCCTTCCCAGATCATGGTATCCGACGGATACCGGTAGCGGTTCCACATGGTACCATTCACGTCATGGTTGGCCCACATGAGGTAGAACTCCATCCGCTCATTGTTATTCGCCTTCAGGAAGCCATTGTTGAGTGCCGATTCCAGGAAGGGTTCCCCATCATACCAGTACCAGTCGAAAATGAAGACATTGATTCCATGATCAGCAGCAGCGTTGATCTTCTTCTCAAAAGCCACCGGGTTGTCATCCATTTCATATCCCCAGAGGGGTACCCGTGGCTGGTAATGGTCCTCAAACCTCGGGTCTGCCTTCCGGATGATCTCCCACTCCCCGGTGCCCTCGGGCCAGAGAACCTCCCTGCTCCGTGGTTCATCGTGACAGGAGGGCCAGATATAGGCCGCCACCCAATAATCCCCTCCCCCGGATGGGATTCCCTGTTCCTGGCAGATCACTCCGGTCATGCCCCCCCGAATTAAAAGTGTGAGAAAAAGAGCTCTTAATAGGATAGAATGGATTAATTTCATATCAGTGTTTTGTGTTCAAGAACCCAATTTAATCAATATTTCAATCAACTGCCTACACATCATGAAGCTTCACCGATCCGTCCCCAGTTTTTTGCTGCTGGCACTCTTTTCAGCCATCCTCCTCCTGAGCGGTTGCCAGGCCGAACCTTCCGCCCGGCCCAACATACTCTTTGCCATCGCCGACGACTGGGGGTGGCCCCATGCAGGTATTTACGGTGACCCGGTGGTCAGCACACCGTCTTTTGACAGGGTAGCCAGGGAGGGGATCCTTTTCAACCATGCCTATGTATCCTCCCCCTCATGCACTCCCTCCAGGAATGCCATCCTCACTGGCCAGTATCACTGGCGCCTGGGGGCCGGTGCCGACCTCTGGAGCACCCTGGATCCTTCCATTCCAGTGTACCCGCTCCTGCTGGAAGACGCAGGCTATGCGGTGGGCTACAGCGGCAAGAGCTGGGGGCCAGGTGATATTTCAAACTGGGAGCGGCATCCGGCGGGGAGAAACTACGATGACGGGGGATTTGCCAGGTTCCTCTCGGAACGGGTGGACAACACCCCATTCTGTTTCTGGCTGGGTTCATCAGATCCCCACCGCCCTTATGACGAAGGAAGCGGGGCCCGGAATGGAATGAAGCCGGACCAGATCAGGCTTTACGAATGTTTCCCTGACAATGAGATCGTCCGGAGCGATGTGGCCGATTACTATTTCGAGGTGCAGCGATTCGATACGCTGGTGGCCGGAGCCATCCGTCTCCTGGAAGAGGCCGGGGAGCTTGAGAATACCATCATCGTGGTCACCGGAGACAACGGCATGCCGTTCCCGCGCTGCAAATCCAACAACTACGATACAGGTGTCAGGATGCCCCTTGCCATTCGGTGGGGTTCTGGCATCGGAACTCCGGGGAGGGTGGTTGAGGATTTTATAAGCCTCACCGATTTGGCACCCACTTTCCTTGCACTTGCCGGGGTGGAAGTACCCGGGGTCATGACCGGCAAAAGCATTGCCTCCCTTCTGGAGAGTGATTTGAACGGATTTATCGATCCGTTGGGCCGGGGTTATGTTCTGCACGGCAAGGAAAGGCACGTACCTGCACAGGAGGAGGATATGGGAGGCTATCCGATCCGGGCGATCCGGAACCACGATTTTCTCTATATCAGGAATTTTGAACCGGATCGATGGCCGGCCGGTACCCCCGATTACCTGAAAGCGGCGATCCCGTACTGCTGGCTGGGGGATTGCGACAACGGGCCCACAAAGAGTTATATGGCGGATCACAGGGAGGATACCGACCACCTCAGGCGGTTGTGGGAGCTCTCTTTTGGAAAAAGACCAGCGGAAGAGCTCTATTACAACAGGGAAGACCCGGGACAAATGACCAACCTGGCCGATGATCCTGCTTATGCAGGGGTCAAAGCGGAACTCTCGGCCCTGTTGATGGAACAGCTGGAACTGACCGGTGATCCCCGGGTTACCGGTGGAGCCGAAGCCTTTGAGACAGTACCTTTCCTGGGGAATGGCCCAAGGCATCCCACTTATGGTCCCGACGGGCAGTAAGGTGCAAACAGGGTTGGAGGTCAGTCACCAAAACTGGTGGCCACATTCCTGGCACTGATGATCCATGGATGGTTCGGGGGGACAAAATTGATCTTCCCTGCGGCATCCTGCAGAGGCACGGCCCTGGTCTGGTCCCCGTCCACTGCCACCATGATCCCGAATTGCTCATTTTTTATGTAATCAATGGCCGAGGTCCCCAGCCGGGTGGCCAGCAGGCGGTCAAGGGCTGAAGGTGTACCCCCGCGCTGCAGGTGCCCGAGGATGGTCACACGGGTTTCAAGACCGGTGATCTTCTCCAATTCGCTAGCCATCTGTATGGTGGATCCCCTGTACTGGCCATCCAGTTGTTTCAGCTGCTTTTTCAATCCATCCCGTTGATCCTCCGCTGCAGTTTCAAGCTTTTTCTCCACGGCCCTGATTTTGGAAGCCCCCTCCTTGGTAATGGCCCCTTCGGCCACCGCCACGATGCTGAACCGTTTCCCCCTGCTCACCCTCTCCAGGATGCTCTCGGCAAGGGTGTCAATGGTATAGGGGATCTCGGGGATCAGGATCGCATCGGCCCCACCGGCCAGTCCGGCTCCCAGGGCCAGCCAGCCAACCCGGTGCCCCATGATCTCCACGATGATGATCCGGTGGTGGCTGGAGGCAGTGCTGTGAAGCCGGTCAATGGCATCCACTGCAACCCCCAGGGCCGTATCAAAACCGAATGTCACATCGGTCCCCACGATATCATTGTCGATGGTCTTGGGAAGTGTGAGGATATTCAAACCTTTCTGTGACAACCGGTATGCATTTTTAAGGGTCCCCCCTCCCCCCAGGCATACCAGTACATCCAGGTGGTTCTTATGGTAATTCTCAACAATTACATCGGTCATGTCCACGGTTCTACCCCCCATGGGCATCTTATGGGGCTTGTCACGGCTTGTTCCCAGGATGGTTCCCCCGAGTGTGAGGATGCCTGAAAGCATGCTGTTATCAAGCCTTACCGAGCGGTTTTCCATCAAACCCCGAAATCCGTCCCTGAAGCCGATGACTTGCAGTGAACCGTCATTGGCCGAGGTCTTCCCGATCCCCCTGATTGCCGCATTCAAACCCGGGGTGTCCCCCCCTGAGGTAAGGACACCGATGTGCCCCGAGCGCTTATTTTTTTTCATGGTCCTCTATTTTGTGATTTACATATGATGTGGCCTTATCCGGCCAACAGTTAACGTTCAATTGCCTCAATGGCCAGGTCTGAGTACCACCTTGATCAGTCCGGGTTCACGGTTATAAAGCCGTTCGAACCACCGGGCCCCTTCTGAAAGGGGTGCTTCTGCGCTCAGGATGGCATCCACATTCACCTCTTTCCTGGCGATCATATCCAGCACTGCAGGATATTCACCGCACATGGAACAGCTTCCCTGCAGCCTTAACTGCCTTGTGACCACAGCCTGAAGAGGGATCTCAACGTTTGGTGACAGGTTGCCCACCAGGGTAACCGTGGCTCCCTTCCTGACACTGCCGATTGCTATTTTTACGGTTTCCGGGACACCCACCACCTCGAAAGCGATGTCTGCCCCCCTCCCCTCGGTCAGGGACATCACCTCGGTCTTCACTTCATCCCTTCCTGGATTCAGCGCATAATCGGCTCCCAGCTCCATGGCTAGTTCCAGCTTTGAATCCTCAAGGTCCACTGCAATGATCTTCCCGCATCCCCTGGCACGCAAAACCTGGATCACAAAAAGACCGATCATGCCACTGCCCACCACCACCGCAGTGTCGTTCCACGAAACGGGGGTAAGTTCCACTGCATGGGCGGCCACGGCCACCGGTTCGACCATGGAGGCCTGGGTAAAGCTCACACCGTCGGGAATGTGGTAGAGGATGTGCCCGGGGATGTTTACCAGTTCTGCAAAGGCACCGTGGCGCCTGTACTCTCCCGGTGAGACCCCCAGCACCATCCGATGGTCACTCAGGTTATAAAGTCCTTTCCGTGTGTACCAGTCATCCAGCCTGTAAATGGTCGAATCAAAAGTAACCCGGTCGCCCACGGCCCACTCCCCTGCATCTTTTCCCACCGATTCGATCACGCCCGAAGCTTCGTGCCCCATCACCAGCGGCGGGATCCTTCTGCCCGTGCTTCCGTCCATTCCATGCACGTCGGATCCGCAAATGCCCACCGCCTTTACCCGCACGAGCACTTCATCGTCTGCCACCACCGGGTCGGGAAAATTCCGGTAGACCAGTTTATTGTATTCTTCCAGCACCAGTGCTTTCATAATCAGCTCTTTTTGTTCCGCTTATCCAATAAAAATACGGAATTGATTTTCAAATCCACCAATAGCGGAGTTGAATCATTCAACATCCCACATGAAATTGAAATGGGTGAAATCCCAATTTATCCGTACATTTATTTTAGTTTAAGGATCCGACCGGCGATTGAAATGAAAAAACAACCGGCATCCTGTCCACCACTTTTTTCCAAGGAAAATTGATTATCCCATGAAAACAAGACGTAAATTCATCACGAAACTGGGAGGGCTGGCGGCCCTTTTAGCACTGGCGCCTGCCAGGAACCTGGAAGCGACCGGAAGGCGTCCGGCCCTAACTTCACAGGGGGGAGGACCCGGAAAATTCTATCACGTGGTATTTTTCTGGCTCATCAACGAAGAAGAGGAGACCAGAAAAAAATTCCTGAAAGTACTCCGGGATTTCATCGACAACGTGGATGTGATCCGGACAAAACATGTGGGCACCCCCGCCGACACGGACCGGGATGTCATTGACAATACTTACAGCTTCAGCCTGATCCTCACCTTTGACTCTAAAAAGGAACACGACCTGTACCAGGTACATCCGCGCCACGATGAGTTCAGGGAGCAATCCTCACTCTGGAAAAAGGTGCTTGTTTACGATTCAGAGGAACTTTAGCCCAACCCATGAAATAACAGCAATTATGAAAAAATTAACCATTGGCCTGTGTATGGCTATCTGTATAACCTTTGCTTCAAACATCATGGCACAAAGTGAATTCTCAAGCAACCTCATCGGGGTGGGTGTGGTTGTCAGCAACATTGAAAAGGCCCTTGATTTCTATATCAACGTGATCGGCATGGAAAAAGTGGAAGAATTCGATGTGGATGAGGAGTTCAGCAGGCTCTCCGGGCTCTCCGGCGGAACACCATTTCATGTGGAAGTACTGAAACTGGAAGAGAGTCCACAGGCCAACCAGTGGAAACTGATGAGTTTCGGCAAAAAAGCTGCCCATCCCAGGCCCGGACAAATTCAGGATGATACCGGGGTACAGTACATCACCATCATGGTAAAAAGCCTGGAGCCTTTCATTGAGCGGATCAGGAAACACAATGTGAAAATGCTGGGTGAAACCCCGACCCCACTGGGTCCGGATCAGCACTTTGTACTCATCCAGGATCCAGACGGTACGTTTGTGGAGCTCATCGGGCCTTTGAAATAGCCATCCCCAACCCAGAAGCGTTCAGATGAGAAACCCTCAGTTCGCCATTCTGATCCTGGCCCTGCTGCTGGTGACCTCCTGCTCTGGTTCGAAGCAGGTGGAGCTCTGGTTCAACGCAGGATCGTCAGTTGCATCCTACAGTGCGGAGCGGCTCTCCGAAAACCTTGAATCATCGGGTTTCTACGTAAAAATGAACAGAGGGGTGAAAAACCCGGGGTGGTTCGTGATCCTCATGTCGGAGGAGGATCCCGCGCCTTTCCTCCCCATGGGAAAATTTTCCGGTTATGCGGCTTCCCTGGGGAATGAAGGATACAGAATCCTGATACAAAATGATTCCATTTTCGTGGTGGGCAAAACCGACCGGGGATGCCTCTACGGGGTTATGGAACTGATCGATCAGCTGGGCCCCGACTGCAGGTTTGATCAACTTAAGGAGACCGGGATGAGTCCTGCTTTCGCATTCAGGGCCATTAAGTTCAACCTCCCCTGGGCACCTTACAGGCCCGGACCTGCCACCAGCCTGCACAGGGAAACCTGCAGGGACCTGGATTACTGGGAAGCTTTCCTGGATATGATGGTCACCAACCGCTTCAATTCCCTGACCCTCTGGAGCAACCATCTCTTCCCGTACATGATCCGTGCGGAGAACTTTCCCGAGGCCACACCATTCGACGACCAGGCGTTGACGGAGTGGCAGACCTTCTGGAAAGAGCTCTTTAGAATGGCCAGATCACGCGGGATCGAAACCTACCTTATCAACTGGAACATTGTGGTATCCCCGGAGTTTGCTGAAGCGTATGATGCGGAGCTCTACAACGACACCTCCGACATGGTTAAACAATATACCAGGGAATCTGTCACGCAGCTGATCAATGAGTATGAGGACCTGACAGGATTGGGAGTGACCCTTGCCGACTGGATGGGCAACTGGGGGGAAGCCCAAATGACCCCGAAGGAGCGGGAGGAGTGGATCGAGGATACCTTCATTGAAGGAATGAAACAGGCGGACCGGAAGGTCAGGTTCATCCACCGTGCAGTGCTTGCCGGTGATCCGGGTGAAATGCGAAAAGTAATTGATGAGGCCAATCTCCCGGAAGAAAGCATCGTGGAGGTTAAGTTCAACTGGTCCCATGGCCACTCCACTCCCTATCTTTCGTTGACACACTCCAATGATGACGGGACCATCATGCGCGGTTTCTGGGATCCCGAACCGGAAAACTATTTCATCGCGTGGATGGTCAGGAACGAGGATTTCTTTGTGCTTCGCTGGGGGAATCCTGAGTTCATCAGGGAACATATGAAGATCAATCATCACTCCTATGTGGATGGCTATTTTGTGGGATCTGAGGGATATATCCCTGCCCGGGACTATTCCCAGAGGAAGAACCGGCAAATGAACTGGAAATACGGATTTCAGAAACAATGGCTTTTCTACCACCTCTGGGGAAGGCTTGCCTTCAACCCCGAAGAGAATGATTCAACACTGGCCAGGGCCTTTGAGACCAGGTATCCCGGGGTAGATGCCATGGGGATGATGGAGGCCTATTCCCTGGCCTCCAGGGTACCCCTCCAGATTGCCTCTTTTTACAGATCCACCTGGGATTTTACACTCTACAGCGAGGGATTCCTTGCCCCCTGGACCACAGGTTATGATGACGGGAAATCTCCCTTCATATCGCTGGAAGAGTTGATCAGGCATGAAACTCTTGATGCAAGGTACCTGAGCATTGGCGATTTCACCAGGATGGAGAGTGAAGGCGAGCCCGTCCCCGATGAACTGATTACCCCCCTTGAGCTTGCGGACCAGCTAATGGCGGACTGTTCAAGGGCCATGGAGCTGATTGAAGGGTTCCGGAGCAGCAGGATCGATCCCACCCTGGGATCAGAACTGGATGACCTGGAAACATGGTGTCACCTGGGTTATTATTTTGCGGACAAAATAAGGGCCGGGGTTTCCCTGGAGTCCTTTCGGAACGATGGCAGTAAAGAGTCCAGGGAAAATACATTAGCCTATCTCGAAAGATGCATCATTCACTGGGAAAATGTGATCAGGATGACCGCGGGCCGTTACAGGCCTATGCCCTATGTGAGCATGGGGCATCCCGACCAGAAGTGGCCCGATTTTAAAACCTTTCACTGGGAGTACTTCATGAAGGATGTAAAGGCCGACCTTGAATATGTCCTCTCCCTGGAAAACGAACCTGAGCCTGCTGAGCCTCTGGATTAATGCCCGGAACGGTAATCTGTCTTACCTCCTTCCCGGTCTTCGGGACTTCACAGGCACCTCAGGTTCCGGTGTTTTTTCCACATAATAACCCTCCCTGGAAAGCAGGTGGTCCAGGCTGGCAATACCGTACACAAGAACAGCCGTGGCCGTCGCAGCGTGTTCCTGGTATTCAGCGATGCTCTTGTTATACTGGTCACGCTCAGTATGCCAGATCTCCCCGTAGCTGAAGTTATATCCCTTGGGATCGCCAGTATCAAAACCGGTGGTGGGTACACCCTTTACCGCGAAAGGGCCGCTGTCGGTACCCCAGGCCCTGACAGGCTTTTCCGTGGGTTCCCGCTTCTTCATCTGGAATGGAAAATCGGGATTGATCCCATTGATCAGTTGGCTGATCTCCACAAAATCATCCCATTGGGCCTCTGATACAGTGATCCCGGTAGGGACGGTGGGCCCCCCGTCCCGGTTGACCATATTTGAAATCCTGTCCAGTTCCCCTTCAAACCTTTGAACCCAGCTGGTGGATCCATAGAGGCCGAACTCTTCGCCTGCCCACAGGATCACCAGAATGGTGCGTTTTGGCTTTCCCCCTGCTTCCATGATCAATCTTGCGGCTTCCATGGTGGGGGTCACCCCGGAGCCATCATCCACCCCTCCTGCAGCCACATCGAAAGCATCCAGATGACCACTCATAATCACATATTCATCGGGGAATTCGGTCCCGGGTATGATCCCGATGACGTTATGATACTTCACCGGCCCCATCTTGAAGTAATTGCGAATATCGAACTCGAGCTGAAAATAACGTCGCTCCTCGGCCATCTGGTAAATTAGCCCGTACTGGTGCTCATCGAGTTTGATATCAGGGATATCGGGCAGGGAATCAAATGTCATTTGACCATGGTTCTTCCTGTCATACAGGACACGGATGGGGGTTTTGGATGACTGGATGATCCCCAGGATCCCGGCATCACGCATCTCCCTGTAAAACAGTGCAGGTTCCTCGATCACCGGCAACAACTCTTTCTGAGGTTCGTTACGCTCCCTCAGTCCCCGGTTTTCACTCCTGATCTCCCTGTTCTTGATTTCAATCTCCTGGTTGAACAGCTTGATTGAATCCCTCAGGCTGTCAGCCGAGGCTGAGAAATCAATGGGCCACCCGTTGTTCTCACCGGAGATCAACACCCATGCCCCCTTCAGGGCTCCTTTCATGCGGTCAAACTCAGCCTGGGTTTTTGGCTCAATCAGCACATGTCCGCGCTGCACTCCTTTGGTCCCCGAGGTATAGGAAGGGGTGGCAAAATGAAGGGCCATGCCGTTTTCGGCAATAAGCTTACCAAACCACGGCCCCCGGTTAAATCCTACCGGCAGTTCACCCACCTCATCAAACACCACAGCCATGCCCCATTCTTCAAATTTACTGGCAGCCCATATGGCTGCATTCTCGTAAGCATCTGATCCGATCAATCTTCCCCCGAACCTGTTGCACAGAATATCAAGGTATTGCATGGACCGGTTGTCGGTAGTGCCGATCTCGATGATCCTGTGCATGACAGAATCGCCCTGTCCCCTGGATCCGGAAATGAGCACACCGCTAAAAAGGAGAAGAAGGGCAAATTTTAACTTCATGGCATGGTGATTAGGTGTTGGAAAATAATGAAAGGTCAAATTTAACAGATTAATTGAAAAATGAACATTACTAAAAGTTGCTTAAATTGGGGACCGCCATGATGAAACAGATTGCCATCCTTGACACCGGTTATGAGTCCTACGGGCTCGAGCAGGAACTATTCACCCGGCACGGGTATGAACTGATCATTTACGAAGCTCCTTCCGGGGATATACATGCCAAATATGAGTTTGCCTGCAGGGCGTCAGGCATCCTTGTGAGAGGTAGTGTGATAGACAATGAGGCCCTGAAGCACATGCCAAATCTGGAAGCCATTGTCAGGTATGGGGTTGGCTACGATAACATCGACCTGGAAGCTGCCTTTCAAAGGGGGATCAGGGTGGCCAATGTACAGGGTTATGCCAACCACGCTGTTTCCGACCACGCCCTGGCACTCATGTTCGCATGTACAAGGGGTATCACCGGGGATCCCGCATCCCCCTTTGGCACACCCTGGCGCCCCCATATCCTGGAGCTTCACAATAAGACGCTGGGGATCATTGGAATAGGACGAATCGGCAGCCATTTCTCAAAGAAGGCATCCTCCCTCTTCGGGGAAGTCCTGGCCTTCGATCCCTACCGTTCAGGATCATATATGAGGGAACATAAAGCCGAAAAATCAGGATTTGAGGAGCTGCTCAGGAGAAGCCACGTGATCAGCATCCATTGCAACCTCACCCCGGAGACGGCGAATCTAATCAATGATTCCGCTTTCCGGGCAATGGAGCAGGTTCCGGTGATCATCAATACGGCCAGGGGTCAGGTGATCCAGGAGGAGGCCCTGCTCAGGGCCCTGGAACAGGGAAAGATCCACAGTGCAGGATTGGATGTATATGCAAGCGAACCCCCGGGAAGTGCTCAGGTAAAACTAATGGCTCATCCCCATGTGGTCGCTACGCCTCATTTGGCCTGGTATTCAGAAAATTCCATGAAGGAATTACAAAGGCGCGCGGCCCAAAATATGGTGGACCTTCTCGGGGGACGCAAGATTATGGATGAAATTGACCGGGCCACCTGAACGCCACCTGTCAGGAGCGCGGTTTCCCGTAAAGGTGGTCACCGATCCTCCTGATCCGCTCCATCTCTTCAGGTGACAAAGGGCCCCGCTCGAGGGTTTCCAGGTTCTCCCTCATCATCTCCAGGCTCCGGGCCCCGGTCATGCATATATCCACCGCCGGATTGCTGAGCACAAAGCGGTAACAATCCTTTGCAGACAGGGGCATTTCGCCGGATGGCATTTTATTCTCCTTGAGCAGCTGTCCCCAACGGGTGGCTGTAAAGGAGATGATCCCTGGCCGGTCCTCCCCCCCTACAAAGGGGAAAAGATCCTTCTCCGCACCGACGTTGACCGCATTGTACCTCACCTGAAAGATATCAAACAATCCCTCCTCTTTTAATTTGGGAAAGAGTTTCCGGTTATGACCCGAGAGTGCCAGGTGGTTCACCACCCCTTTCTCCTTCAATTCCAGTCCCAGGTCCATCACCTGCCTGCGGGGACGTGAAGTATAGTAACCCAGCATCAGCACATCCACGCGATCCAGGCCGAGGGCCTTTAAACCTTTATAAAAATGGCCTTTGCCGATCAGATTCGAATGGGTGTATTCCATCATGCAGACCACCAGCTTATCCCCTTCACGCTTTTTCCGGATCTGGTGAATGGCCTGGATCATCTCCTTGGAACGGCCCTTCATAAAGCTTCCCAGGACGAAATAATTGCACCCTTTCTCAAAGGCCTCCTCGAAAGCAATTGCAGGGGCGCCGTAACTGGAGGAGATACCCAGCCTTCCCACCTTTAGTCCGCTTCTTCCCAGGACCACGGGTTCTTTGAAATTATTCAAGGTTTTCAAATTTGATGAACTGGTGAATATAGATTAATAACAGCTGCCCTGATGATCCACAGGGATCGTTAACCGGTGGTTCCCATAGCATTGGCGATGGCATTCACACTCCTCAGAAGATTCTGAAGCAGCTGTTCTGATTGCGCCTTCTCCCCGGCTTTTTTGGCATCCCTCCATTTTTTAAGGAGG
>JAHEEC010000124.1 GCA_024640885.1 Bacteroidota bacterium
ATGGCCTATTTCATTCACATTTCGGTATTTACCTACAGCCAGATCAGCAGTCAGGTCTCGGGAAGGATTTACCTCCATTTTGTAGTCAGGGAGGATGCCCAGATTCTATATGGTTTCGGGGCACGGGAGGAACGCGAAATCTTTCGGATGCTTATTTCGGTTTCCGGTGTAGGTGCCAATACGGCCCGCCTGATTCTCTCTTCACTTTCACCTGAAGAGATCAGCCAGGCAATTCTGGCTGGAAATGTCTCATTACTGCAGGGAATTAAGGGGATTGGTGCGAAATCTGCACAACGGATTATCATTGATCTGAAAGACAAGGTTGGAAAAGGTGCTGGAATTGATGAATTATTCTTTTCGCAGGACAATACCAGCCGGGAAGAAGCGTTATCTGCTTTAGTGGCACTGGGTTTTCAAAAGAAAACTGTTGACAAGACCGTGACCCGTATTTTATCAGAGCAGCCCGAGCTTTCTGTTGAGGAGGTAGTGAAGGCTGCCTTGAAGTTTATGTAGTGAACCAACGGTATACCCACATATTCCTGATAATCATAGGATTCTTTCTGGCTTCACTGGCCAGTGCCCAGGATTCCACCCTACATTTTCCTTTTTCTGACAAAGGCTCCTATCCACTCTCTTCATCCGGATTCAGTTCACCGCTTTACCTGCAGAATCCGGCCAACATACAATCGCAGGTTGTTTATGATCCCCTGACCAAAAAGTACGTATTCACGGAAACCATCGGAAGCTGGAACTATCGCAATCCGACCACCATGACCATGGCCGAGTACCAGCGTTATGAGCTCGATCAGCAGGTGGAAGATTACTGGCGATTGAAGGCAAGCGGAAGTTCCCTGGAACAGCAGCTTTCCTTTATTCCACCTATCCAGGTGGGCGGCGAGGCTTTTGATAAACTGTTTGGTTCCAATGTGATCAATATCGTACCTACGGGTTCTGCCGAGCTGATATTTGGATTTAACCTGAACAAGCAGGATAATCCCAACGTCAGCGAGCAACTCAGAAGTGTTCCCTCTTTCACTTTTGATGAAAAAATTATTATGAATGTGGCTGGTTCCATAGGAGATAAGATGAGCATGGATATCAGCTACAATACAGAAGCCACCTTTGATTTCGAGAACCAGACCAAGCTGGAGTATACAGGGAAAGAGGATGAAATTATCAAGAAGATCGAAGCCGGAAATGTGAACCTGCCCATCCCGGGGTCCCTGATAAACGGAAGCCAGAGTCTCTTCGGTTTCAAGACCGAACTGCAATTTGGAAAACTGACGATGACCTCTGTTTTTTCCCAGCAGCGGGGCGAGTCGTCGGTGATCAACGTGGAGGGGGGGGCACAGCTGAGTGAGTATTCGATCACGGTGGACGACTATGATGTCAACAAGCACTTCTTCCTGTCGGATTACTTTCGCGACAATTACAACCAGGCCCTGTCGCGCCTGCCGGTAATTACATCCGATGTGGCTATTACGCGCATCGAGATATGGGTCACCAACAAGACCACCAACTTCGAACAGAGCAGGAACATTGTGGCTGTTAATGACCTGGCTGAACCCAATCCCATGTTTTACAGCCGCGACCCGGCTCAGATGGGCGATTACCCCCGGAACCAGCTGAACCATGCCTATGAGGAACTGACCACCACCCATGCGTCCATCCGGGATATTAAGAATGTAACCAGTGAGCTTGAAAGTGCCGGCCTGGTCCTGGGGACCGATTATGAGAAGATTGAAAATGCCAGGTTACTCTCCGAGAGGGAATATACCTATAACGACAAGCTGGGTTATATATCACTGAATACCGCTCTGAATACCGATGAGATCCTGGCAGTGGCCTACGAATATACCTACAGGGGCCAGACTTACCAGGTGGGTGAACTTTCACAATCCAGCGGAATCTCTGCGCCCTCCTCTCTGATGATGAAGTTGTTAAAGCCCACGAATTTTACGCCCCGGAGCTATACCTGGGACCTGATGATGAAAAACGTCTATGCCCTTGGGGCCTACCAGGTGGTGGAGGATGAATTTACGCTGGATGTACTCTATCGCGACGATGAAACCGGGAACGCAGTCAATTACCTGCCCGGTGGTGACCTGGATAAAACCGTCCTCATCAGCCTGTTGAACCTGGATAACATAAACTCGCAGCGGGACCCCTATCCGGATGGTATTTTTGACTTTATGGATGGGATCACCATCAATCCTTCCAACGGCAGGGTCTTCTTCCCTCTTCTGGAGCCTTTCGGATCGGACCTGGCAAAAATTTTTAATGACAGCCTGGATGGAGAGCAGGCTGCTGCTGCCATTGACAAATACGTGTTCCAGGAACTTTATGATTCAACGAAAACAAAAGCGCAGCAAATAGCAGAAAAAAACAAGTTCCTGATCGCCGGAGAATACTCCTCTACCAATGGGTCGGAGATCATGCTGAATGCCATGAATGTCCCCCAGGGCTCGGTAAAGGTAACCGCAGGAGGAAGGGAGCTGATGGAGGGGGCCGATTACACGGTTGATTATATGCTTGGACGGGTCACTATAATCAACCAGG
Organism: Bacteroidota bacterium; assembly: GCA_024640885.1. Lineage (GTDB taxonomy): Bacteria > Bacteroidota > Bacteroidia > Bacteroidales. Next base: position 2,560 of record JAHEEC010000124.1, read on the forward strand.
GTATTCTTGAATCGGGGACCCCGATACGCATCTCCCTGGAGAATCAGTCCCTGTTTAACTTCCAGACCAAAACCCTGGTAGGGACCCATCTTAATTATCAGATCTCGGATAAATTCAACCTGGGGGCCACTGCCATGCATCTTACCGAGAAACCCCTGACGCAGAAGGTGAATGTGGGGGATGAACCCATTTCCAATACCATATGGGGGCTCAATGGAAGTTACAGTACGGAATCTCAGCTCCTGACCACCCTGGTCGACAAACTTCCCTTCCTGGAGACCAAGGTCCCTTCGACCTTTACGGTAGTGGGAGAATTTGCCCAACTGATACCCGGGCACTCCAAGGCAATCGGGAATGAAGGGGACGCGTACCTGGATGACTTTGAGGGCAGTGAAACTTCCATCGATTTGAAACAATTCTCCTCCTGGAAACTGGCGAGTACTCCCAGGGGATTTTTCCCCGAATCCGAATTGAACAACAACCGGGCCTATGGCTATAATCGCGCCAGGCTGGCATGGTACCATATCGATCCGCTCTTTGTAAATCCCGATTCACGGACACCTGACTATATGAAGAACAATCCCGATTATATGTCGGGTGCGTATGTGTATGAGGTGTATGAACAGGATATTTTTCCCAATAAGGAAAACCCCAACGGGATCCCCACCCGGATTTCTGTTTTGAACATGGCTTTCTATCCCGAGGAACGGGGTCCTTATAATTACGATTATGAACGGATCGGACCGAATGGTGAACTGCTTGATCCCAGGGAACGGTGGGGAGGAATCATGCGGGAGATTTATTCCAGCGATTTTGAACAATCCAATGTGGAGTTCATCGAATTCTGGATGATGGATCCCTTTGCCGAGATGGAAGATCACAGTGGAGGAGAGCTTTATTTTAACCTGGGGAACATCTCCGAGGATGTACTGAAGGATTCGCGGAAGGTATTTGAAAACGGATTGCCCACTTCAGAGGTGGTGGAAAAAGTGGATACCACCGTTTGGGGCCGGATCCCACTTACGCAATCGCTGGTTCAGGGATTCAGCGCCGGCGACGAGACCAGGAAATACCAGGATGTGGGACTGGACGGACTCTCCTCCAAGTATTCTGCGGATGAGGTCAGCTTCTTCTCCAGGAATCCGGAAGACTACCTCAATCAGATTGACACGCGCTATAATTCCGGGCTCCTGAGCCAGGAAGCCAGGGATATCATTTTCCAGGACCCTTCTTCCGACGATTATTCGTACTACCGCAGCACCGTTTATGATGCCGAAAGGCTGGATATCCTGAGCCGGTACAAGTTGTATAACAACCAGGAAGGCAATTCGCCCAGCGACCAGGACAATCCGGAATCTTATCCCACTTCAGGGACTTCCCTTCCCGATATAGAGGATATCAACAGGGACAATACCCTCAGTGAGGGAGAAAGCTATTATACCTACAGGGTCGCCATCACCAAGGACGAAATGGAGGTGGGTCGCAACAACATTGTGGATAAGGTGATCGATAAAGTTACCTACGAGAACGGAGAGAAGGCCGATGTGACCTGGTACCAGTTCAGGATCCCCATCCTGGCCTATGAGGATGTGGAAGGGGACATCAGCGATTTCAAGACCATTCGTTTCATGCGGATGTTTATGACCGGATTCGAGGATACGACCTTCCTCCGCTTTGCCAAGCTGGACCTGGTCCGTGGAGAATGGAGGCGTTACTACCAGCCGCTGACCCAGGGGGGAGAGGACTGGACAGGAGTGGAACCTCCCCTGGGGGCCCTGACCATTTCGGCAGTGAATATTGAAGAAAACTCTGGCAAGGAACCGGTAAACTATGTGCTTCCACCGGGTTTCTCCCGTCAGATTGACCCCACACAACCCCAGCTAAGGCAATTGAATGAACAGTCGATTGTTTTGAAAGTGAGTGAACTGGCCGATGGAGATGCCAAAGCCGCCTATAAAAATACGGAGCTGGATATGCGGCAGTACAAGAAGATCCAGATGGAAGCACATGCGGAAGCCATTGTAGGAGAAGTGCTGGAGCATAATGAGCTGGTGGCCTTCATCAGGCTGGGGAGCGATTTTAAAGACAACTACTATGAATATGAAGTCCCCCTCGAATTGACCGCTCCCGGAAGATATAACAATGACAGCGAGTCGGATCGCCTGATCGTATGGCCACGAGGAAACAGGTTCGAGGTAAAACTGGATGATTTTACGGAGGTGAAACAGGACAGGAACAGGGCCATGAGTGATCCGGAAAGTGAGGTGACCATCAGTACGGTATATTCATTGATAGACGGGAAAGGAAACCGCATTTCCGTATGCGGGAACCCGAACCTGAGCAGTGTCCGAACCATTATGATCGGGGTCCGGAATCCCAAAGCCGGAGACAACCCCTATGGTCCGGACGATGGCCTGCCCAAGTCGGGTGAGATCTGGCTCAATGAGCTGCGCCTTTCCGATTTCAATGAACACGGGGGTTGGGCAGTCAACGGGAGGGCCACACTGAAGCTGGCCGATTTTGGGAATATAACCTTTGCCGGTAACACCAGTCAGCCCGGCTTTGGAAGCATTGAGCAAAAAGTACAGGAAAGGCAGCAGGAGCAGATCATCCAGTATGATGTGAGTTCCAACCTTCAAATGGGAAAATTCTTTAAGCAGGAGAGTGGAGTCAACATCCCGGTTTTTGTTAATTACTCCAAATCCATTGTAAATCCCGAGTACAATCCCCTCGATCCAGATATTCCACTGAAGGAAGCCTTAGATGAGGCGGAAACCGAAGCAGAGCGTGATTCAATTGTTCGCAATGCCAGGGATATGGTTGAGCGGAAATCATTTGCCGTTACCAATGTGCGAATGAACAAGGCGGGCAACAAGAAACATTTCTACAGCCTGTCCAACTGGTCTACCTCCTTCTCCATGAACGAAATGTCGAGTCATAGCCCCAACCTGAGCTACTACAATACCCGGAAACTACGAGGCAATATCTCCTATAATTTTAATACCAGGCCTGTAAATGTTCAGCCCTTCAAATCGGTTAAATGGATGAATTCGGAGTGGCTGCGCCTGATCAAGGATTTCAATTTCAATGTGACGCCCTCCCGTGTTTCCTTCCGGACCGATATGGACCGGTACTACCTGGAAAAGGAGGTCAGGAACATCAACAATCCGGATTATTATGTGAAGCCCACCTTTAAAAAGGATTTTTACTGGAACCGTTTCTTTGATTTGAAATTTGATATAACCAAAAACCTCCGCTTCGATTTCTCCTCGGCGCATAATGCCCGGATCGATGAGCCCGAAGGACGCTGGAATTATGATTATGGCTGGGAGGCCCTGAAGGACACCATACTGAATTTTGGCCGGGCCACCTCCTATTACCAGCAGTTTAATGCCTCCTATACCATCCCCATAAACAAGATCCCCTTACTTGACTGGACCTCGGCCAGTGCCAGGTACAACGGAACCTACGGTTGGGATGTGGGACCGATTATTCCGGACGATCCCATGTTTGGACCCATTAACCTGGGGAATACCATTAAGAACTCCAATACCATCCAGTTGAACGGGCAATTGAATTTTGTGAATCTCTATAATAAAATTACCTACCTGAAGGATATCAATGACAAATACCGCAATGCCCAGACCAGGGCAAGGGAAGCCAAAACCAGGACCAAGACCAGGGTTTATACGGATGAGAATATCTACCTGCGGGAGGGGCGGGCCCGGTATGTGGTACATAACCTGAAGACAGAAAATGTAGCTGTGGAGGTATTCGATGAGAATATGCAGGCTGTGGAAGTGGCGACAGAGATTCTGAGTAATTCACGAATCAGAATCACCTCGGCAAAAGCCATTCGAAATGCCAGCGTGAAGGTGACCGGTACCATCGAAAAGGGTGAGAGTCCATTGATTCTTATTGCGGAGACCAGTGTAAGGATCCTGATGAGTGTCCGGACCCTGAACCTGACCTATTCAAGCAGCGGGGGGACCCTGTTACCCGGGTATAATTACGGCATAAATAACTTTGGTTTCGGGACCCATACGACCAATGGACAAATGGAACCGGGCTGGGGATTTATTACGGGATGGCAGGATCCGGACTATGCCTACAGGGCCTTCCAGAGAGGTGCACTTACAACCGATCAAAACCTCAATGATGCCTATGCCATGAACCATACGGAGCGCTTTACGGCCCGGATGACCATTGAGCCATTCAATGGACTGAAAATCGACCTGACTTCCAACCGGATGTACTCCACCAATTACTCCGAGTATTACACTGCCAATCCGGATGGTTCTCTGCCTGACGAATCGCAACGGGGAAGCATTTTCAGCGGAAACTTCAGCATGTCTTACATCAGCCTGGGAACCTCTTTTGAGAAGATCGATGACAAGGTGGAATCGTCCAGTGCCTTCAACCTGCTGAAGAATGAATACAGGCAAACCGTTTCTCAGCGCCTGGGCAATGATTATACCAACAATTCGGGAATCGTGCTGCCTCCCGACAGCATCTACCCGAACTATGTGGCAGGTTACGGACCAACATCCCAGGAAGTATTGATTCCTGCTTTCCTGGCTGCCTATGGGGGGAGGTCAGCTGAAAATATTCCAATGAATGCCATAAAATCGATTCTGGAGATGATGCCTAACTGGCAGGTGCGTTTCGATGGACTGGGTAAGATTGAGGCGCTGCAGAAGGTGGTGAACTCCATTGTAATGAACCATTCGTATCGTTCCACCTACAGTGTAGGTTCCTTTATCAACAACCCCTTCTACCTCTATGATACCATCAACGGCGTACCTATCGCCACCGACCTGCAGGGGAACTTCATGGTGGAAGAGAACGTTCAAACGGTGAGCATCAACGAAAGTTTCAGTCCACTTATTGATATCAACATGGACTGGAAGAACAGTTTGACGACCCGTGCGGAATACAAGCGCTCCAGGGCGGTCGCACTGAATATGGCAAATACGCAGGTAAACGAGGTGAACAGTTCAGAATTTATTATCGGGGCAGGTTACAGGTTTAATGAGGTTCCCCTGATCATTAACCAGAGGGAGCTGTCAAGTGACCTGAATGTGCGGGTCGATCTGTCCATGCGAAACAACCGAACGGTCATCCGGAAACTGGAAGATCTCTCCGGGAGTGAGATTACGGCGGGACAAACTATTTTTAGCCTGAAGGCTTCGGCCGATTATATGCTCAGTGATAAGTTCACATTACGCTTATTCTATGACCAAAGACTTACAAATCCTTATATATCAAATAGTTATCCAAATGCCAATTACAATGTAGGCTTCAGTATGACATTTACCCTGTAAGCTGGCACGGGAAATATTATATGATATTCAGCAGTAGAATTTTTTCAGGAAAACATTACATTTAGGCAAAAGTATTCACTACTAATATTTGTATTTATGACCGTTCCTGCAGAACTAAAGTACACCGCCGAACACGAATGGATTCGTGTGGAAGGTGATGAAATTGTAGTTGGCGTTACCGAATTTGCCCAGGGAGAATTGGGGGATGTGGTTTTTATTGAGATTGAGACCAAAGGAGAAAGCCTGTCAAAGGGAGATACCTTTGGGACCATCGAAGCTGTGAAAACTGTGTCTGATCTCTATATGCCCCTCGATGGTGAGGTTGTTGATGTCAATTCAGCTCTTGAGGATGCTCCCGAACTGGTTAATTCTGAGCCTTTTGAAGGAGGATGGATGATCAGGGTGAAGATGACAGATCCATCGCAGCTGGATGACCTGATGACGGCCGAAGCATACAGTGCGCTGATCGGCTAGTTCTTTTTCTTCGGCTTTTCGGCAGGGTTTTTGTGCTTGACACAGGGTTAAAGGCCCTGATGATGAAAAATATATACCTCCTGCCACTCCTGCTTCTGCTCATCCAGAAGGTAATTAAGCTATTAGTTTTTCGCTTCCAGATCCTCCGGAGATTCATCTTTTTCCCCGTTCATTGTTTTCCC
>JAHEEC010000257.1 GCA_024640885.1 Bacteroidota bacterium
GCATGTTGATCCCCAGGTGCACGTAGTCGGTGTGCAGGAAGGCGTGGGTGAAGATCCTGTAATACTGTTTTTTCTGCATGATGCTGAAGGGGGAGAGGTCGAACCTGAAGAGGAGCTCCCTGTACCTGAAGGCCGCGATGGAGAAAAGCGACGTGATGATGACGATGATGAGCGTGATCACGGGTGAAGGATTTTAAATACAAGTTCCCGCATCAGTTCGCCGGCCGGGGTGGTATTTCCCTCGTATCCCTTTGAACGCATGTCATAGGTGCGAAGCAGGGAGATGATCTCAACTACCTGGGTAGCGGTGTACCTCCGGGCAGCATCTTCGTAGTCCTGTACAAAGAACGGGTTGACCTTGAGGGTGGAGGCCACATTTGCCCTGGAGCGGTCCTTGGTATAATGGAGCATCAGCAATTTGGAATAGAAGAAATAGAGGGACGAGATGGTCTGGGTGATGTGGTGGTTCTTCTGGTTCTCGGCAAAATAGTTGATGATCCGGTTGGCCTTCAGGACATCCTTTTTCCCAAGGGCATTCTGCAGTTCAAACTGGTTGTAATCCTTGCTGATGCCAATGTTCACCTCCACGTGCACCGGTGTGATGGTCCGCTCCTGCTCCCCAATGGCGATGATCAGCTTCTCCACCTCGTTGGCGATCCTGGAGAGGTCGCTGCCCAGGAACTCGGCCAGCAGCGCGGCAGCCTTGGGTTCGATGCGGTACTTCCGGCCTGATACATATGTGGAGATCCATCCGGGAACCTGGTTGTCATAGAGTTTTTTGGACTGAAAGCTCACCCCGTGCTTCTCCAGTGCCTTGAACACCTTCTTCCGTTTATCCGGACTCTTGTACTTGTAATTGATCACCAGCAGGGTGGAGGGGAGGGGATGCTCCACGTAATGGATCAGGGTCTCAAAATCCTTCAGTTCCTGGGCCTCCCTGACCACCACCACCTGGTGGCTTGACATCATGGGATAGCGTTTGGCCAGGTTGATCACCTGACCCGCATCTGAATCCTTTCCATAGACAATGGTCTGGTTGAAGCTCTGCTCGGCTTCACTCAGGGTGTGTTTTGTAATGTAATCGGTGACCTGGTCAATGTAATAGGGTTCATCCCCATGAAGGAAATAGAGCGGTTTGTAGACCTTGTTTTTCAGGTCACCCATCAGCTGTTCGAAGGTCATTCCCAAAACTAATTAAAATTTCAGGTGTTTCACAGATTCCCTGAAATGGATGATCTCCTGGAGCGATTCGATCCCCACCTCCAGGTGCATCTGGGCAAATTTCTCGGTGACCATCTTGTCGCTTTTGCGGGTCTTGACCCCTTCCGAGATCATGGGCTGGTCCGAGACCAGCAGGAGTGCCCCGGTGGGGATCCCGTTGGTGAATCCCACTGTAAAGAGGGTGGCTGTTTCCATGTCAATGGCCATGCTCCTCACAAGCCTCAGGTATTTTTTGAACTTGTTGTCATGCTCCCACACCCTCCGGTTTGTGGAAAAAACGGTGCCTGTCCAGTAATCCTTGCCCCTGTTCCGGATGGTGGTGGAAACGGCCCGCTGGAGGTTGAAGGAGGGCAGCGCGGGGACCTCCGGGGGAAGGTAATCGTCCGAGGTTCCGTCTCCACGGATGGCTGCGATGGGCAGGATCAGGTCTCCAATCTCATTTTTCTTTTTCAGTCCGCCGCATTTGCCCAGGAAAAGGACCGCCTTGGGCTTGATGGCGGCAAGCAGGTCCATGATGGTAGCTGCGTTGGGGCTTCCCATGCCAAAATTGATCATGGTGATCCCGTTGGCAGTGGCTGCCGGCATGGCCACCCCCCGATCCACCACAGTGGTGTTGTGGATGGTGGTGAAAAGGTCCAGGTAGGCCTGGAAATTGGTGAGGAGGATGTGCTGACTGAAATCCTCAGTGGGAATCCCCGTATAGCGCGGAAGCCAGTTCTCGATGATCTCCTTTTTCGTCTTCATAAATTCAAAATATGTAAATCATCCGGCTCCACTAAAGCTGAACTTTGTTACATTGTGTTTGAAATACGAAGATACTTCATTTCATGCGAAAACTGAACCTTCCCGCATATGAATTCCGGTACCGGGAGACAGATGGAAAGCGCCTGGTGCTGGACAGGTTCAGGAAAAGCTACGTGGCATTTACACCCGAGGAGGAGGTCAGGCAGCGTTTTGCCCGCTACCTGGTGGAAGAGAAGGGATACCCGGCTTCGCTGATGATGACCGAATACTCCCTGAAGCTCAATGAGATGAGCCGCAGGTGCGATATCCTGGTTCACAAACCCGCCGGCACCCCTGCGGTGCTCATCGAGTGCAAGGCCCCCGGGATAAAGATCAGCGAAGGTACCTTTGACCAGGTGGCCCGGTACAACCTGGTCTTCAGGGTTAAATACCTGATGGTTACCAACGGTATTAAGCACTATTGCTGTTCGCTGGACTTTG
>JAHEEC010000048.1 GCA_024640885.1 Bacteroidota bacterium
ATCTCCTTTTTGAAAAGTGCCCACATACCTAATGAACGATTAAAACTTAAATTTCGCCTGTGGAAGGCTCGAAGCAGGAAGATCCCTGAAATCCATCAACCGTATTTCATGAAAATAGAAGTGCAGGATGTCCTGGTCGCTGAATCCGTCCCTGGCCATTTTCATGGCTCCCTCCTGGCTCATGCCGATGCCGTGTCCGTATCCCTTGCCCCAGACGAGGATCGAATCCCCTTCGGGGAACATATCAAAGAAAGAGGATCTGAATCCCCAATCCTCCCTGATCTTGGTCATCCTGATGGAATCCTTGTCAAGGATGAAATACTTCTTTCGCCTCATCTGCTCCACGTAGATAATCTCCTCGGGGAGCTTCGAAACAGATTTCATGCCGTTGGCGATCAGGTAGGCTTTCCAGTCATTGAAAGAGATGGTATCGCTCCACTTGGCATTGCCCTGGTGAAGGGAATAGGGATCCACCACTGACTGGAGGTAAGCCACGTCCCTGAGCCACACATCGGATGCCCGCTGGGTCTGTCCCCCGCTGTTGGAATGGTAAGCCGCATCGATCAGTTTGAAATTGAAATCGGCCACTATTTTACCGGTGGTCTCCTGGACGGCTTCCAGGATCCCGGGATTGAGGTCGTTCTTTCCCTTGTAGGACTGACAGTGGGTGCCGTCGCAAAGGGAGAAACCTTCATTGAGGTGGCGGTCCAGGTTTTTCAGGGCAAACGTGCGGCAGAGGATTGACTGGGCTTTGTAAAACTCCGGCTCGGCGTTGCTCCCGGCTTCGGATTCCACAACCCCGGCCAGGTATTTATCGATATCCACCTGGTTGATAAGGTTCATATAACGGTCCTCTGCTTTGACCACCAGGTCATCATCATATTTTCTTGATTCAAGTTCGGGATCAATGGGCCTGACCCGAAAGACCGCATCCAGTGAGACCGCCTGAAGCTCCAGGTGACTGACATAACCAAAATCCCGGTATGCATCAAGCAGTTTCACCTGACCCTCCTCGAAGGTAAGGTAGAGAATATCCCCCGGTACAAGCCTTGAAACCACGGTTCCGTCGGTCACAAGCTGGTAGCTGCCGGCAGAACAATAGACCACGGCGGCGCGGACCAGGTGATCCTGGTAGAGCCCCACCTGAACCGGTTGTGCCGCCACTTGCAGGATCCCAATGGAGAGCATGATGAACGAAAGTATTCCTTTCATTTTTTATCAATATCTAACAATTCTACAACCCTGCGGCTGATGCGGTCAGCCACACCGACCTCTCCCAGCTCAGCCCTGATGGCCCTGTACCCCTCCTTCATTCCCCTCCTGTAACCTTCATCCCCAAGGATCCTGGAAAGTTCACCCGTGGCCCTGCGGAACAGCTCCTTCTGAAGGATCTCCACCACCAGCTCCCTGCGGTAGATCAGGTTCACAAGGCTCACAAAATTAATCTTTATTAATCGTTTTGCAATGTGGTAAGCCAGTGGCCAGGTCCTGTAAAGCACTGCCTGGGGCACTTCAAACAGGGCCGTTTCCAGTGTGGCGGTGCCCGAGGTGACCAGGGCGGCATCAGCGGATCCCAGCAATGCGTAAGTTTCCCGGTAAACGATCTCCACCCCTGTACCCTTCAGGTAACGTGCGTAGAGGGAGGGTTCGATGGAGGGTGCCCCTGCCACCACGAAAAGATAACCGGGATGCTCCCTGGCCACCTGCACCATGGGCGGAAGCATGGATTCGATCTCTTTCCTGCGGGAACCGGCAAGCAATGCAACGATGGGCCTTTCATCCATACCGTGCGCCCTTTTCCAGTGTTCCGCCCCCTCAAACCCCATCCTGAATTCATCCACACCGTCCACCAAAGGGTTCCCCTCATATTCCACCTCCATCCCAAAGCGATGAAAGTACTCCACCTCGAAGGGCAGGATCACGAAGAGCCGGGTGGTGTATTTCTTAAGCAGTTTTACCCTCTTTTGCTTCCAGGCCCAGACTTTTGGTGAGATATAATAGTATACCCTGAATCCAAGGGAGGTGGCAAACTTCGAAATCCTCAAATTGAACCCGGGAAAATCCACCGGGATCACCACATCGGGTTCCCACTTCCGGATCTCCTCCTTCACCATGCGCATGGTCCTGAAGATCTTCCCCAGGTGAAACAGGACATCCAGCAACATATAGCTGGTGGCACTGTAATGTACCACCATTCCCTCCGAGACCGACCTCATCAGGTCCCCCCCCATAAACCGGAAATCAGCATGAGGATCATGCTGTTTCAATCCCTTCATCAGGCTGGAGGCGTGAAGATCGCCAGAGGCCTCTCCGGCTATTAGAAAATACTTCATGGTTCTCTCAGGCAATTTTGAGCACCAGCATTGCAAAAGCCATGACCAGTGTTGCAAATATAACTCCTCTGGCCGAGAATGACCTTTGGGTCCAGATAAACAGGAAAAAAAGGAGCAGGTTTGGAATGGTGCAAAGACTCAGCACTTTGGATAACATTCCAAACTGCTGGGAGCGGGTCAGGAATTCGAATAATCCCCCCTCAAACCTCACGAGCCAGAAGATGACCAGTGTGACCACAGGAAGAATGATCCCGGGGATCAGCCCCGTCAGCGTGGAATCAAACCGTCTCTCAGCCTTCATGTTTAATCCCCGTTAATTCCCAGGTTTTCATCTTCTCAAGCAAAGAATATGCAGTCATGTCTGTCTGGATGGGAACCACCGAAACGAAATGATTCTTGAGCGCCCACTCATCGGTGCCTTTACCGCCCCCATCGGGTTCCCGGTTATGGAAAAAACCCGTGAGCCAGTAATATTCGTGTCCGTTGGGATCGGTGCGCTTCTCAAACTCCTCTTTCCAGAATCCGTTGGCCTGGCTGCACATCCTGATCCCCCTGATCTCTCCTGAAGGAACAGCCGGTATGTTCACATTGAGACAGATTCCGTCGGGCAACCCGTTCTCCATGACCATCCGGATCACATCCCTGGCTACCTGGCACGAGGGTCCAAAATCGGCTTCCGGGTCAAAATCCAGCAGTGAAAATCCCACCGACGGGATGTGGTTGATGGCTCCTTCCATGGCTGCGGCCATGGTCCCCGAATACAAGATGCTTGATGAGGAATTTGAGCCATGGTTGATGCCTGAGATCAACAGGTGGGGTTTCTGCTCCATAAGGCTGTTGAAAGCAAGTTTCACCCCGTCCACCGGGGTTCCGTTGGTCAGGTATTTCTTTAACCCGGGCCGCTCCTCCACCAGCTTTACCCGGAGTGGCACTTTGATGGTAATGGCATGTGACATGCCCGACATGGGAACCTGTGCAGAAATGGCAACCACATCTCCAAATTCCATGGCCACGTGGACCAGTTCACTGAATCCTTTGGCCTCAATTCCGTCATCATTGGTGACCAGGATCAGTGGCCTGTCATTCATTTTTCCCATATCAATCTCATTTTCCGGATCCCTGGCGGGTTCCTTTTTCGTTAACCGGTTACAAAAATATCCAAAATAGGGGACCTTTTTTATGAATGCGGTTATTAATTGGTAAAAATCAGGATCATGTGCATATATTTGGTATAAATAACGTGCAAAATGATGAAAAAGATCTTTCTGTCCGCTCTTTTCGGGATGATCTTATGGCCCCTGGCGGCCCAGGAGCTGGCAGATCTCTTTGAGGCCCACAAGCGCTCCGTGGTGACCATCTATGTGGAGGAGAGTCTAAGTGCGGGGACCGGTGATCCCAGGACTTTCACAGGGAACACGGGGCTTGGATCGGGTGTGCTGGTTCGCGAGGATCTGGTGCTGACCGCTGCCCATGTGGTGGGAAATGCCGAAGAGATCATGGTCCAGTTTTATGACGGTGAAGCCATCGGGGCGAAGACGGGAAGGATATCGAGGGTTGCCGATGTGGCCCTGATCCTCCTGGACAGGGTACCCCGGGACCCTCATGTGGCGACCATTGGCAATTCGGACGAGACCAGGATCGGTGAGGATATATTTGTGGTGGGTGCCCCCCTGGGCTTACCCAACTCCCTTTCAAGGGGGGTAATCAGCGGCAGGCACTGGGAGGATAAACTCACCAGTGACGGAAAGTCCCAGGAATTCTTCCAGACCGATGCAGCCATCAATACCGGTAATTCAGGAGGTCCCATGTTCAATTACAAAGGTGAATTAATCGGGATCGTCAGTTCCATCCTCACACGGTCGGGCGGATTCGAAGGGATAGGATTCGCTGCCACCACCGGGGTGGCCAAATCGCTGTTGCTCTCAGGGAGCAGCCGCTATTTCGGGATTGAACCCATCCTGCTCTCCCCTGAACTGGCCCGGATCCTGAACGTACCCCAGGAATCGGGATGGCTGGTCCAGCACGTGGTCCGCAACAGTCCCGCCGGCATCGCCGGCATCAAGGGGGGATACAGAATGGTAACCATCGATGACCAGGAGCTCCTGCTGGGCGGTGACATCATCCTTCAGGTGGATGAGATCAGGATCACCGGTGAAGAGAGCGTAGAAGTCCTTGGTAATTACCTGGATTCGCTGGATGACACAAGTAAACACAAAATCAGCGTGTTGAGGGACGGCGAGATCCTGGATCTTTATTGGATCTCATCTGAATAGCAAAGGGATCATGGCCAGGATAACGACCCGCCTGATGCCACCCGGAAGTGCACCTGAAACGGCACTGACCTATGTGGTCATGGGCGCTATTTACGGCGACCGCTGGATTTTCGTAAGGCACGGGGAGAGGATGACATGGGAGATGCCTGCGGGTCATATTGAGCCGGGAGAATCAGCGCGTGAAGCTGCGGCCAGGGAGCTGTTCGAGGAGGCAGGGGTGACTGGAAGCACCCTGGAAGCCATCAGTGATTACTCGGTAACCGTGGGCTCGAAAACAGAATACGGCCGGCTCTACCTGGCCCGGGTGGAGCAGATGGATCCTCACCTTGAGCATGAAATCGAAGAAATCCTTCTTTCTGATCAGCTCCCCGGGACACTTACCTACCCCGAGGTGCAGACCCTCCTTTTTGAAAAAGCAAAAGCGCATTTTTAACTATATTTGCACCACCGCAGCAATGGACTACACCTGCCGGCAGTAATTTTTATGAAATGAAGATTTCCTATAACTGGCTGAAGCAATACCTCAAAATAGACCTGCCTCCCCTGCAGGTCAGTGACATCCTTACCAACATCGGACTGGAAGTGGAGGCTGCCGAAACTTTTCAATCGGTGAAGGGCGGATTGAAAGATGTGGTGATCGGAGAGGTCCTTACCTGCACCAAACACCCCAATGCGGATAAGCTGACCGTGACCACCGTGGATGTGGGCAGCGGCGAGGTCCTCCAGATCGTGTGTGGCGCACCCAACGTGAAGGTCGGACAAAAGGTTCCGGTGGCCACCGTGGGTGCGGTCCTCTACCCCACGGAAGAGGGATTTACCATTAAAAGCTCCAGGATCAGGGGGGAGGAATCCATGGGAATGATCTGCGCCGAGGATGAACTGGGCCTGGGCACCTCCCACGACGGGATCATGGTGCTTGACCCCGCAGCGCTCCCCGGTACCCCGGCCTCCGAATATTTCCAGGTGGAGAGCGATACCATTTTTGAAATCGGCCTGACACCCAACCGGATCGATGCCGCATCTCACCTGGGAGTGGCCCGGGACCTGGCCGCATACCTGAAACAGCAAAGGGAGATCAACGTGATGAAACCTTCCCTGGACGAATTCACGGTGGACAACCATGCACTGGATATATCCATTGCCATTGAAGAGAAGGCCGGCTGCAAGCGTTATTCGGGACTGACCCTTACCGGTGTTTCTGTCCGGGAGAGTCCGGGCTGGTTGCAGAACAGGCTCCGCTCCATCGGGCTTGTACCCATCAACAACGTGGTCGACATCACCAACTTTGTCCTCCATGAATCGGGCCAGCCCCTTCATGCATTTGATGCTGCGCAGATCAAGGGCCATAAGGTAATTGTCAGGACCATGCCTGAAGGATCCACCATGGTAACACTGGACGAACAGGAACGCTCATTGCTGGCCTCCGACCTTATGATCTGCAATGAAGAGGAAGGCATGTGTATTGCCGGCGTTTTCGGAGGGATCAGTTCCGGCGTGACCGAAAAGACCACCGATCTCTTCCTTGAGTCGGCCTGTTTCGATCCGGTTTACATCAGGAAAACCGCCAAGCACCATGTACTGAATACCGATGCATCTTTCAGGTTCGAAAGGGGTTCCGATCCAAACCTCACTGTATGGGCCCTGAAAAGGGCAGCCATGCTCATCAGGGAAATTGCCGGTGGAAAGATCTCTTCGGAGGTAATGGATCTCTATCCCGATCCGGTGGAGGATTTCAGGGTGGAGTTGAATTATGCACATGTCAACCGTCTCATCGGCACTCCCATCGATCCCGCTACCATCCGCTCGATCCTTGAATCCCTGGAGATCACCGTGGAAGCGCAAAGCGAAACGGGGATGGTCCTCAGGGTACCTCCCTACAGGGTCGATGTCCGGCGTGAAGCCGACCTGATCGAAGAGATCCTTCGAATTTACGGATTCAACAGGGTGGAGACAGGAACCAAACTCCGGTCGGCACTCTCCTACTCCGCCAAGCCCGATAAGGAACTGGTGATCCACATGACCGCGGAAATGCTCACTTCCAAGGGCTTTTTCGAACTGAAATCCAATTCCCTGACCCGTTCCTCCTATTATGACACGGAGGAGCTTGCCGATCCAGGAGCAGTAAGGCTCTTCAACCCGTTGAGCCAGGATCTGGCCCTGATGCGCAAGAGCCTGCTTCACGGGGGCCTGGAAGCCATTGCCTACAACATCAACCGGAAGAATCCTGATCTGAAGCTTTACGAATTCGGGAACTGCTATTACCGCAATCCTGCTCCAAAAGGGGAACAGCTGGCGGACAAGTTCAGGGAAGAGCTGCACATGGGCCTCTTCCTCACAGGAAGATCCCGGCCGGGGAACTGGGTGCAGTCACCGGGAGAATCCTCCTTCTATATGTTGAAGAATTATGTGGAAGGTGTGATGGTAAAACTGGGTATCGATCCCCGGGCCTTGGAGATCCTGGCCAACGAAAACCCGGGATATTCCAACGGACTGGTCTATTCCCACCGGGGAGACCTCATGGTGGAATTCGGGGCTGTGGCAACTTCACTGCTCAGGCAGGCAGAGATCAAGCAGCCTGTCTTTGCTGCTGAATTCAACTGGGACAACCTGTTTAAACTCCTTTCGGGACACCGGGTCCTGTTCAGTGCCCTGCCGAGGTTCCAGGTGGTTTCGCGGGACTTTTCACTGATGCTGGACAGGGGGGTTACCTTCGAATCGCTCAGGGCCCTGGCCTTCAGGACCGAGAAAAAGCTGTTGAAAAAAGTGATCCTCTTTGATGTCTACGAAGGGGAGAAGATTGACCGGGGAAAGAAATCCTACGCCCTCAACTTTACCCTGCTCGATGAGGAGAAAACACTCACCGACAAGCAGATTGACCGGGCCATGATGAACCTGGCCAGGGCATTTGAAAAAGAATTCGGTGCCGTTGTCAGGGGAATGAATTAATCCTTCACATTATGATCCGCATCATCAGGGGAGATATCACCACGCTCAGGGTAGATGCCCTTGTCAATGCAGCCAACAGGTCCCTCCTTGGAGGAGGGGGTGTGGATGGCGCCATTCACCGTGCGGCCGGACCCTCTCTGCTGGAAGCCTGCCGGGGACTCAACGGGTGTGAAACCGGCCATGCAAAAATTACCAGGGGATTCAACCTCCCTGCCCGCTTTGTGATCCATGCGGTGGGCCCTGTCTGGCAGGGGGGCGGAAACAACGAACCCGAGCTGCTCAGGCAATGCTACCTCAGAAGCCTTCATCTGGCCGCGGAGCATGGATTAAAATCAATCGCATTTCCCAACATTTCCACTGGCGTATACGGCTTCCCCAAAGCAGATGCAGCCCGGATCGCCATCCACACTGTACGCACTTTCCTGGAAGATCCACGGGGCATGGAAGAGGTTACATTTGTGGTGTTCGACCCCGAGAATGAGTCCCTCTACAATGATCTTCTGGGTGAGGCATCTCTTTTGAAGTGATTCAATAAGCGCTTTGCAGCACCGGAGGTTCAAAACAGATATCCGATGCCGATGCCATACCTGAAATTGGTCATGTGGAACTTGACCGTGGCGGATGGCGAGGTCGGAATGGAGACCGGGTCCATTCCCAACCACTCAAGCCTTTTGTTCAGCTCCTCCTCGATGAGCGGGATCACATCTGCAGCAAAGTCCGAATCCAGGTCTATAGTCAGGCGATTGAAAGAGAGGCGGGGTCCCATGAACATCAGGTCCAGGATGAACCGCTTTTTGAAGGTGAACTGGTAACCCAGCTGCAGGCCGAGACCCATTTCCCTCAGGTTCCCGGCCCCTCCCACATCGATATACTGGCTCCCGTTCCAGTAGTTGAATGTCATGTCCCCATAAAACCTGGTATACCTCCCGTAGAGCCCGGCGTAAAGGCCGGTCCGGTCACCGCATTCACAGTTCTTGAAATGATAGCGGACCTCGGGGGTAAATGAAAATCCTTTGATCCCTCCGGTGTTGCTGGTCAGGACCACATTTCCCGCCCCGATAATCTTGGGAATGCTCCCCCCGAATTTGTACCCGGCTCCCATCTGCAGGGACCACTTAGGGTTCATCTGCCGCTCATAAAAGAGAGAGAGGTTCCGGAAATATCCGGAAACCACGTTCAGTTTGATGGTATTGTGCAAAGTCGTATCTTTAACGGGCTGCGCAGAAATTGTTACTATACCCACTATCATTGTCAGGAGGAGCGTGAAGATGAATTTTTTCATGGCGTTCGTTCGATTCAGAATTTCATTCAAATATCTAAACAATCAGCGGGAATGGTTGTCTTATGGCCGGATATAAAATATTTAACATATAAAAATAGAAAAGATAAAACATACAAATGCTATGAAACAGATTCTTTTTATACTCACAGTAATCCTTATATCGCTCCCTTCCTTTTCCCAGGAACTGAGTAAAAAGGAGAAAAAGCAACTGGAAAAGGAGCTTAAAAAAGAGCAGCAGGCTGAACAGGCCGCCATGAAGGCTCAGCTGGTGGGCCTGATGGTGGAGCACCAGCGCTTCGTGCTGGAGGCCGACAGGTTAAGGGACAAGCGCGGCAACACCGTGAATGTTTCTTCCACCATCAATTTCATTGCAGTCGACTCCATCAGCGGAGTGCTCCAGGTGGGCAGCAATGCCTATGTGGGCCTGAACGGTGTGGGTGGGATCACAGTGACCGGACCGGTTGCCGGATACGAATTCACCTTTAATGAGAAGAGCAGCAGCTACAATGTGAATTACTACCTGAGGTCATCAGTGGGCTCATATGATGTGAGGATGGTGGTCTATTCGGATGGCAGGGCCGATGCCACCGTAAGTTCCAACTGGCCGGGAAAGCTCAATTACCAGGGTTACGTGGTTCCCCCGGCTGCATCCAGGGTCTATAAGGGTACCAGCTCCTACTGAGCGCATCCGGTGTTTCTAACCACCCAATGTTAAAAAACTCTTGATGCATTCCTGCATCCCATCCGGATCATAGTCAAACAATAGCCCTATCTTTGGAGGGTCTATTAAAGGATTCACGTAACAAGGAATTTCATGATCTATTTTTTCCGGCTCAGGGATCGCAAAATCATCGCACTGGGGGTGCAGTCGAACCTTCAAAAATCCGTAATTGAGAATCTTGAATGGCTGTTTGGCGGTGCCGTCCTTGCAGGAGCACAGAAGGTGGATGGCACTTTTGTGGGCCCCAGGAAGGAGATGATCACTCCATGGAGCACCAATGCAGTGGAAATAACCCAGAACATGGGCATTTCGGGGATCAGCAGGATCGAAGAGTACGCTATGGCGGAAGCTGAGGATCCCTCTTATGATCCCATGCTCCAGGCTTTGTATCAGGGGCTGGACCAGCAACTTTTTACCATCCACAGGAAACCCGATCCCATCATGCAGGTATCGGACATTGCAGCCTACAACCAGCAGGAGGGACTGGCGCTGAACCAGGAAGAGATCGAATACCTGGAGGGTGTAAGCAGGCGGATCGGGAGAAAACTGACAGACAGCGAGGTATTCGGATTCTCCCAGGTCAACTCCGAGCATTGCCGGCACAAGATCTTCAACGGCTCCTTTGTGATTGACGGAAAAGAGAAAGAGGCCTCCCTCTTTGACCTGATCAAGAGGACCACCAGGACCAATCCCAACCACATCGTTTCGGCCTACAAGGACAACTGCTCCTTCGCCAGGGGCCCGGTCATCGAACAGTTTGCCCCTGCTTCCCAGGACATACCCGATTATTTCAGGTTGACTGATATTGAGACGGTCCTCTCACTGAAAGCCGAAACCCATAACTTCCCCACCACCGTGGAACCATTCAACGGCGCCTCCACGGGGACAGGGGGTGAGATCAGGGACCGGATCGGCGGCGGAAAGGCGGCCATCCCCATGGCAGGCACGGCGGTTTATATGACCTCATACCCCAGGAGCGATGGAGAAAGGGCATGGGAAGGTCAACTTCCTGCCAGGCCCTGGCTCTACCAGACCCCGCAAGAGATCCTGATCAAGGCATCCAACGGGGCCAGTGATTTTGGAAATAAATTTGGACAGCCCCTGATCTGTGGGAGCCTGCTCACTTTTGAACACGGTGAACCGGGAAAGAGTTATGGCTACGACAAGGTGATCATGCTGGCCGGCGGCATCGGGTTCGGTAAGCGATCCGATGCAGAGAAAGGGATCCCGCAAAAGGGTGATGTGGTGGTGCTGCTGGGAGGGGATAACTACCGCATCGGCATGGGTGGAGGTGCAGTCTCCTCGGTGGACACCGGGGTGTATGAAAATGCCATCGAACTGAACGCTGTGCAGCGTGCCAATCCGGAGATGCAGAAAAGGGTATACAACGCCATCCGGGCCCTGGCCGAATCGACCAGCAATCCCATTGTCAGCATCCACGACCATGGGGCAGGCGGCCACCTCAACTGTCTCTCAGAGCTGGTGGAAGCCACCGGCGGGGTCATATACCTGGACCGGCTGCCCGTGGGGGACCCCACCCTGTCGGCCAAGGAGATTATCGGCAACGAATCCCAGGAGCGGATGGGGCTCGTGCTTAAACCCGGGGATGTGGATGAACTTGTTCGGATCGCAAGGCGGGAGCGGGCCCCGGTCTATATCGTAGGGGAGATTACCGATGACCACCGCTTTGTATTCCTGAGTGAAAAGAGCGGGGAAAAACCCATGGACCTGGAACTGGTCGATATGTTCGGAAAACCGCCCCGGACAGTCATGCAGGACCGGACCCTCAAACCGGTTTATGAAAAGGTCTCTTACCATCCGGATCAGCTCCCCCGATACCTGGAAGGGGTGATGCAACTGGAAGCCGTTGCATGCAAGGACTGGCTGACCAACAAGGTGGACCGGTCGGTCACCGGGAAGATCGCCCGCCAGCAATGTGCGGGCCCCCTTCAGCTTCCGCTGAACAATTTGGGAGCGGTGGCCCTTGATTACAGGGGTCAGAAAGGGTATGCCACCTCCCTGGGGCATGCACCGGTCGCGGGTCTGGTGGATCCTGCCGCGGGCAGCGTGCTCGCCATAGCCGAAGCGCTCACCAACCTGGTCTGGGCCCCCATGCCCGACGGGATCAGGAGCGTTTCACTCTCGGCAAACTGGATGTGGCCCTGCAAGAATGAAGGGGAGGATGCCAGGCTCTATGAGGCGGCAAAGGCCGCCAGTGATTTTGCAGTGGCTCTCGGCATCAATATTCCCACGGGAAAGGATTCCCTCTCCATGACCCAGAAGTACAGCGACCAGGTGGTCCTCGCCCCCGGTACGGTAATTATTTCAGCAGCCGGAGAGGTGACCGATGTGCGGAAGATCATCGAACCGGTGATGGTTTCCGATCCGGAGAGCCGGTTCATCTATATTGACCTGTCCAAAGGGCCCTTCAACCTCGGAGGGAGTTCCTTTGCCCAGTTCCTGAACAGGCTTGGAACAGTGGCTCCCACGGTCAGTGATCCCGGCTATTTCGCAAAAACCTTCAACCTGCTGCAGTCACTCATTGAAGCGGGATGGATCCTCTCAGGACATGACGTATCAGCCGGGGGACTGATCACCACGCTTATGGAGATGTGCTTTGCCAATAATTCCGGGGGAATGGAAGTGGATATCACAGGGATCCCGGGAGAGACCATCCCGGTGATGTTCAGCGAAAAACCGGGGGTGGTGATCCAGGCAGCCAATGCATACCATGTGACGGGCCTGCTTGAAAAAGAGGGCATCGAGCACCATGTGATCGGCAGGCCCGGGGAAGCGCACCAGGTGGAATTGCGTACCCGGGAGGAGACATATACACTCTCCATCGACCACTACCGTGAGCGCTGGTTCCGGAGCTCCTACCTTATGGACCGGAGGCAATCGGGCGAGCACCTGGCCCTGGAAAGGTTCAGGAATTACCTG
Organism: Bacteroidota bacterium; assembly: GCA_024640885.1. Classification (GTDB taxonomy): domain Bacteria; phylum Bacteroidota; class Bacteroidia; order Bacteroidales. The sequence continues at coordinate 12,496 of JAHEEC010000048.1, forward strand.
AACCACGGGTTAAAATTCAAATTCAAGGATTTCATCGGGACCTTCAGTGCTCTTGATGTGGATCCTGGAAGGCGCAAACCCACCGGGATCAGGGCAGCCATCATCCGGGAGAAAGGGGTGAACGGGGACCGGGAAATGGCATATGCACTTTATCTGGCAGGATTCGATGTGAAGGACGTGCACATGACCGACCTCATCGAAGGGCGGGAGACCCTGGAGGAAGTCAGGATGATCGTGTTTGTGGGCGGATTCTCCAATTCAGATGTGCTGGGGTCGGCCAGGGGCTGGGCAGGAGCCTTTAAGTACAATGAAAAGGCCAGGATCGCACTGGAAAACTTCTATGCAAGGAGAGACACCTTAAGCCTGGGGATCTGCAACGGGTGCCAGCTGATGATCGAGCTGAACCTGGTGGTCCCGGAGCACGATCAGGCACCCGTGATGCAACACAATGCTTCCGGGAAATTTGAATCGGCTTTCCTGAACCTGGATATCCCGGCCAACCGGACCGTGATGCTGGGTTCCCTGGAGGGAATGACCCTGGGGGTGTGGGTCGCCCATGGCGAAGGAAAATTCACCCTCCCCAAAGCAGAAGGGGAGTACCACATTGCAGCCCGTTACAGCCATTCCACGTACCCCGCCAATCCAAACGGATCCGACCATGATGTGGCAGCCATCGCCTCTGCTGACGGCCGCCATCTTGCCATGATGCCACACCTTGAAAGGGCTTTCCTGCCATGGCAGTGCGCCCATTACCCGGGAGAGCGGAGAAAGGATGAGGCCACACCCTGGTTGGAAGCTTTTGTAAATGCCCGGAAGTGGATCCAGAAGAAGATATAGTAAGGAGTCACACGTAATTTTACTCCGTTGATCCTGCTGTTCCGCCTGGCCGTAGCCTTGTTCAGAGGATCCCGGGAATTACAGCTTTTCGCCTGGAAGGGTAATCGGGGAAGGTTTGATTATACCATTCATGATGATCCAGTGCCCGTGGGACCAGGTTAAAAAAGGTCCAGAGGGCAAAGACCAGGGCGGCAGGACTCCAGGTCATAATGGCAAACCCTGTCCATTCCAGGATCTCCCCCAGGAAATTGGGACAGGAAACCCACTTGAAGAGTCCCCCGTGGGGGATAAAATAGCCCTTCTTCCCTCCTTTCCTCAGGTCCAGCAGGATCTGGTCTGACCACCAGTTCAGAAAAACACCCCCGGCGAAAACAATGACCCCGATGATAAACCTTGCATCCGCCAGCCAGTCCCAGGTGTACTCACGGGCAAACGCCGAAAAATAATAGCCGTTGATAAATCCGTTGACCAGGTTGAAACAAACCGCCATCAGCGCCACCACAAGGGGCATCTGTTTCCCTGAGGTCCGCGTGCGCCAGGGATAGATGACCGAACGGTTGGTATAATGGGAGGCGTAGAGGGCAAAGAAGATCCAGGTGACCGGCTGGATCCCCTGGGGTCCAAGCAGGAAACAGAGGATAAAAACAAGAAGTGAGGGAAATTCCATGATGAACCACCCCATGCGGTTGGATATGCTTGGGCCCCAGTCTTTTCTGCTGTGCCTTCCGTAGGGAGCCGTCACAAAAAGAAGGAGGATAAATACCAGGAGCCCTAGAATGGCCCACCCCCAGACCAGGTAAAAGAAGTTTTCGCGTTCCATCTGTGTAGATCAGGAAAGCGAAGATAAAGGAATTTTTGATTATTCAATTTACCGGGATTGGGCGCGATCCTCGCCGTAAAGATAACGGATGGAGAGATTTTCCTGGTCCAGGACCACGATCCTGATCTGGTAGGTCATCACGCCTCCCCAATAGCCTACGGTGACTTCGATCAGGCTGTCGGACAGGGCCTCCCAGGTGCCCTCGAAATTATCATAGGCAATGGGCGGAGTGCCGCACCACCCGGAATTTTTCCTCTCGAGAAAAGTGCCGTCACCATTGATGGTAAAGCCATACCTGTCTGGATCCAGGTCATGGGTTCGTTCGAGCATGAGCAGATCCTCCACGTACCCCTTCTCGACCCAGGTGCCCACGATGCCGGCATTCTCCCCGAGTGCATCCGCTTCTGTAAGGTTCTCTTCACAGGAGATCAGCAGCGTCAAAGCCAGCAGAAATATAACCCTCTTCATAATCCAGGAATATTGGTTCCGGTAATAAGATGGAAGAACCATGCCGCGGGTTGCTTTCTCCCGCTAAATTAATTGCATATATTTGAGGAAACGGAGGATTCACAGATGAGATATTGTTTCCGGTGCTCTCTATTCATCATCCTTGCATCTCTGTGCCAGTGCGGCATCCGGATGCCCGCAAATCCCGAACACGGGCCCGTCAGGATCAGCGTGGGACCCGGTCCCGAAGACATGGTCCTGGATACCCTCCACGGGAATCCCAGGCTGATCATCTCCTGTGCAGCCAGGCGGGAGCAGGACAAACCCTACGGTGAGATCATTTCATACGATCTCCTGAATGGCAGTCAGACTCACCTGGAGCGTTACCGCGAACCCGACACCCTCCATTTCAGGCCCCACGGCATCTACCTGGACGATGACATCCTTTATGTGATCAGCCACGAAAAGGAACCCGGAACCCACCCGGTGCTTGTCTACCGGCTACATGGAGATAGCCTGGAATTCAAGGAGTTGATCCATACTTCCAGGCAAAACTCCCCCAATGCGCTGGTCACAGGTCCGGAGGGGGAGATCTACCTGGTGAACGATTCGGGGAAACGTGGAAGCATGTGGGAGAAAGCACTCAAGCTAAGGCGCGCCAGCCTTGTGAAGCTCTGGAAAGGGAGCGACGGTTGCTGGAATTCGGAATACCTGGCCACCAACCTGGGTTATCCGGCAGGGATCAACCGGATCGGGGAGAGGCTTTATGTGGGTGATGCCATTCAGCACAGGATCCATGTGTTCCAAATTTCAGGCGGGGGAGCCGAAGAGATCAGCAGCATCAGGGGAATCAGGGGAAATGACAACATCAGGCTCTACCAGGGCAAGCTCCTGGTTCCGGGTCACATCAAGCCCTTCAGGTTCATCGGGCATGCCAGGGACCCGGAAAAACTTTCGCCCGTGGAGGTGTTCCTCATCGATCCGCTCAACGGGGAACACACGACCCTGTTTTACACGGACGGGTCCGATATCAGTGCGGGATCCACAGCCCTGGTCTATGGGCCCTACCTTTATATATGCCAGGTATTCGATCCGTTTATCCTGAAGGTGGAGCTGACCAGGTAAGTAAACCCGAGGTGCTCCTTTTTATGGTTTTACCGAAAAAAAGGCCCCCTTCATCGAAAAAAGTTGCCATTCACACTTCCACTAAGGAGCTTTACATAGAAATCAAAAACTCAACACCATGAAACGAATTGCCCTCATTACCGCAATGCTGACCCTGCTCTTCCTGTCGGGTTGTCTTGTCAGCTCACTTCATCCTTTTTACAAAGAGAAAGACAAATACTTCGATCCAGTCATGTTAGGCACCTGGGTGGATGGAGATTCCTGCATTTGGACCATTGAACAATATATGGTTCCTGAAGGTATTATGAACCCCGAAATAGCGGACAGCTCTTACCGTGTCACTTATTATGAGGATGATGAAATTGCCGTGCTGCAGGGGACCCTTTTTCAGCTGAACGGGGTATCTTATGTGGATTTCACCCCCGAAAAGGGCGAATCACACTTTACCTCCGATATGACCGGTTTCCACCACATCCCCGTGCATACCCTGGCCAGGGTCCAGTTCGACATGGACAGCCTCCTGATCTACTGGTACGGTGATGAATGGCTCAATGAACTGTTTGAGCAGAACCGGATCCGGATCAAGCATGAGACCATCGATGCACCTGACTACGACCGCCATGTGCTGACCGCTTCCACCGATGAGCTTCAGAAATTCATTAAGAAATATGCCAATGATCCCAAAACTGTGCAGGAGATCGAACAGATCTTTGAAAGCGGAACCACCGATGAGCAGGAGGACCTTGGGATTTTCCTGAAGCTGAAGCCCTATGACGGCCCGGTCCCGGAAAGGAATTAGATTCAGGCTACTTCACGGCGATCTTCTTCATGAAGGATCCCTCTCCCCGGAGGGTGATCCTGACAAAGTAAATGCCGGGAGCCAAATCGCCCACCAGGATTTCGGTTTCATTCACTCCGGCGCGCTCCAATCCCCTGATCACCCTTCCGGACCGGTCAATGAGTTCCACCCTTGAGATCAGGGAGCTGCCTGCGGTAATATGGAAGAATTCGCCGGCAGGATTGGGGTAGAGGGAGAGATTCCACCCGGGGGTCTCTTCCTCCACGCCTACCGGTCTGTTCACATAGACCACCATGAAGGCGCTGTCGCAGAGTGATGGGGCACTCTCCAGGCACACCCTGTACCCGATGGTATCAATGTCCTGGTTAAAGGCAGGACCGGGGATATAGGTGATGGTCTGGTCTCCCTCCACGCGGGCGGTCCCGTTTTTCGGCAACCGGCTGATGGAGAGCGACACTGTGCCGGGCAGTTCGTCGTTCAGGAGCACCTCATGTGTGAATGAAGAGCCTTCTGTCATGGTCACAAAATCATTCTTGCATGCGGGACTCTCCACAAGCACATCCCCGTGGGAGAATCTCACCACAAACTCCTGGTAAAATGCGTTGGCCATGCCCTGGTCGTGAATGACCAGGGTATTCTCATCATTCCGAAACTGGGCCGAAGAGCTCCAGTTGTGGGAGCCCGTGAGCAGGATGGGATCCGATTCCGCAAAGCCCTGGTCGACAATCATGTATTTATGGTGCATGATCCCCGGCTCCCCGGGGAGTCGTATATCCTCCTGCAGGCTGGCTTTCAGCGTATTGACAATGGGTTCGCCGTACTGGTCAAAACCGTTGATGAGCACCTTCACATCCAGGCCTGCATCGTTCTTGTCAGCCAGGCTGTACCCGATGTCTGTTTTTGTGATGAGCATGGTGGCAATGTGCAGGGAATGGTCCGCCGTCTGGATGGTCTCCAGGATCCTCCCGTGGGTACCATCCGAAGGGCTGAAGTAACACTCCACCTTTTTTCCCCCGATGACAAAGTCATGGGGTGTATTGTCAGTCTTCAGCGAGCCGAACCTGGATACAGCTCCGTCTGGCTGGTCCCCGGAACTGCCGAACATCTCGTTGAACTCCAGCCGGAAGGCCAGGGCCAGGCTCTTGTCCTGGATCACCACCACGTTGTTGGGATCCCTGTTGATCTGGCCATCGGTAAAATTGGTGGCCCCGGTCCACACCACGGGTTGATCGGGATCCGCCGAGTTCGCATCAAACACCACGAATTTGTTGTGCATGATCCCGTATAATGGAAACTGGGAGGGCGGACTGGCGATTTTTCCAATGCCCGGCACAAGGGACTGCACGCCCACGGCATCGGTGTTGCTGTCATAGACCACCCTGACCACCACCCCCCGGTCATGGGCCGCATTCAACGCATTGGATATGTTGGATATCCCCGCATTGTTAAAGTTGTAAATGGTGAAATCGATGCTTTCCCGGGCCCTGTCAATATAGGCGATCAGGGTATCGTCGATGGCGTGGTCCAGGTAGCCTGCTTCCATGAGACCCAGTGAAACGGAAGGATCCACTGAATTATTGAAGAATGCCCTCATGGCCCCGGTGGAACCGGATTGTGTGATGTAGACCTGCAGGGCGGACCTGGCCGTGTCGCTCCCCTTCACCGAAAAGGGCTGGAAATAAATGATCTCCGAGGGTTGCAGCCCGGTCAGATCGATGCCATGCTCGGTGGCTTCGCCCGGGACCGAAAGCGCACCCAGTTCCAGTGCAGGGCTGTTTCCATAGAGGGCCTCCGTGGTCCCGGCGTTGTCGGTGGTCCACGCCACGGTAAAGCCGGAGGTGGTCAGGTTGCTCAGCTGAGGGATGCCTGTCAGGTTGATGGCACTGGACGAGACCAGGTCATCCAGATCCCTGGGCAGCAGCTGGTAGGTCCCGTTGTAAACTCCCAGGGGAGCGGTCAGCGTGACCGGCCCGGTGGGGATGACGGTTCCGATTAGCGGCGAACCGGCGGAATTGATGTAAATCTGGCCACCCTCCCCTCCGGCTGTAAAGGTATAGGACATCCTCTCGAATGTACCCGACCCGTCGAAGACCACATTCTGGAGCTTTACGAGCATTCCTTCGTAGGATTCCGAGAGTTGGGCAGGTGTCAGCACAATGGGTGCCGGCAAAGGGTTCCCTGAACTGTTGATGGTGAGGGTATTCACAGGGTCCATCTCCAGCAGGGTGTTGTAATCCTTGAGTACCCCGGTAACGGTAATCATGTCACCCCGCTGCACCGCACTCAATTTTGAGGAGTAGACGGCAAGACCGCCCGTGTCATCCTGCATATACCGGATGGATCCAAGTTCACCCCCGTTGGTGACGATCCCTGAAACGGTAACCGTGGCTCCCACGCCCATGGACCTTGCCTCTGCAATATCCCCCTGGGAAAACGCATCCGTCATTCCAGCTACCAACAAACAAAAACCGATAATGCAATTCTTCATTTCCTAAAGTTTTAAAATGTGATCGTGAATGAGGTGGTGAACCTTCTTCCCATGCCAAAGAACACGGTGGCGGACCTGGCATCAAAATCCTGGAACTCGGAATACGGACTGTATGGGTCATTGTTGGTGGCATCCCAGATGTATTGGGTGTCCAGGATATTGAGCATGGAGAAACGCAAACTGAACCGCATTTTCTCCAGGGCAGCAAACCCGAAGCTGTAGCCTGCATGGAAGTCAAACAAGTTGAAATCCGGGATTACCCATGAATCGTGCACGTTTCCCGTCTCGTCGGTGGTGGCCTCCGGGGTGAAATTTGAGAAATATTTCCCGAAATAGGTTTGCCTCAGGTTGAAATAGAGTCCCTTGACGGGTTCGTAACGGATGCTGGAACCCAGCTGGGTCTGGGCCGCATCGCCCACGTGGATCCCCCTGGCATCAAAATCAAGTACCTTGTTCACCGCATCGTTGTTGCCTTCATCCAGGTAGAACTGCAACCCCTCCACGTAGGAATCCCAGATCCAGTCCCCCAGCGATACCGTTCCCTGGAAATCCAGGTTGTGAAGGATCTTCAGGATAAAATCAAGCTCCACGCCCATGTGGCGGGCATCCATCCCGGGGATGTCCGCATAGACCCTTTTTCCGGCATTGGCTTCCGGATCCCCGGGAACAAAGCCCGGATCGCCATCTTGAAGGTCGTAGGTGGAGTATACCCGGTTTGTGGGTTTATTCTCCCACCGGGTATAGTAAGCATTCATGGAGAGTGAAAATTTAGGGGCCCCGTAGTTATATCCCACCTCCAGTGCCTTGATTCTTTCATTTTCCAGTTCATCGGCGAACTCCGTGGTGAAGCCTTTATAAAAATAACGGTAGGCCCTGACCCTGGAGAGGTATCCCAGGTTCAGGAACAGGTTGGAGCGCCCGGTCAGGTTGTAATTGGCCCCGGTCTTCACCGTGAAACCCTGCCTGTATTTCCATCCCGATTCGGACTGTTGAAAATAGTCCCGCTTGTTGTATCCGCTCAGTGCAGTGGTGAGGTTCACAAATGCTGAGATCTTCGAAGCTGAATATTCCAGCTGCCCGAATAATCCTCCCCACCTGACCAGTCCGTCATAATAGTAATCGGTGGTATCTCCCTCAACCTTCATGGCCAGTGAGGGATTGTTCACGTAATCCAGTCTTTTGTCATTCTTGTCGATGGCGTAATCGGCACCCATCAGGTCCCTGACCGTGGTGAAGTGGATCCCCCTGTAGGATCTCAGGTCAATGCCCCCGCTCACTTTAAAAGCCCGGTTAATGGTATAGTTCACTTTTGAAAGCAACCCGAACCAGTAATGCTCATTGTGCTGCCTGGTCATATAATTGCTGGCGTAGGTGAGTGAATCATCATACACGGGGTTCACGGGCCTCCTGTTCAGCGGGGGTTGCGGCTTCCAGTTCTCTTCATAGATCCCCTGCCAGTTGATCTGCCCGTAATGGGGATCTTCCGGGTCCTGGATAAGCCTGGTATCCTTGATGCTGCTCATGGGCCTGTCGCCCCCTCCCTTCCCCACCGAGAGATAGAGGTTGTTAGAGAGGGTGAGTTTCTCCGAGACGGTCCAGAAATCCCGCAGGGTGAATTGGGGTTTATGGTACTGGTTGGTCCGTTCTGCCAGGTTCTCCTCCGGGGCCCCAGGATCATCTTTGGTGCGGCGGAGCACGCCCCAGTGCTGGTTATAGGGTACCCCTGCATTATAAATATTATACTGCGGGTTGGCCTCGCGCAATTCATCCATCCTGATTCCCAAACTTTTGGCATAGGTGGTATCATATGCGGATATAGGCCTCTGATAACTTCTCTGGTCGTGCATCTGGGGTGCCCCCATGGCTGTCAGGGTAAGCAGGTGATCCTTCAAACGTTTGTCAATCTTCGCATAATAGAACCAGCCCTCCGAGAAGGTGTTGTCGACCCATCCCTCTCCCCGCTTATAAGCACCCGCCACGGTGATTCCCCAGCCATTGGGGAGCTGACCGCTGGTGAAGCCCAGGGTGGTCTGCAACTTTCCCTCGCTGTCTATGGACTGTTTCACGGATGCCTCCCGGCGGTTTTCAATCCCCCTGGTGAGGATGTTGATGGTTCCTCCCACCGAGGGAAGGGCAAGCTGGGAGGCCCCCAGGCCTCGCTGGACCTGCATGGTCCGTGTGACCACATCCAGCCCGAACCAGTTGGACCAGTATACCCATCCATTCTCCATATCGTTCACCGGGATCCCGTCGATCATTACCGCCAGGTTTCGCTGGTCAAATCCACGGATGGTGATCCGGGCGTCGCCGTCACCTCCACCCTGCTGGGTGGCATAGACCCCGGGGGTGGTATTCAGGATCAGGGGAAGGTCCTGGCCCGCCAGCTCCTCCTCGATCCTGGCCGGATTCACATTGGTAAAGGCCACCGGGGTTTTCCTTGAAATGGCCATGTCGGCAGTGACCACTACCTCGTCGATGGAGATGGAGGACATCCCGATCTCCAGGATGACCGGTTCACCCCCCGGGGAAACCTGCCGTACCTCCTGCAGGTAACCTACATAAGAAAAGGTCAGTGTATAGTCGCCGGGCCCCAGTTTCAGGCTGAACCTTCCGTTGAGATCTGTGATCGTTCCACTGGCCGGTCCATACACCACGTTTGCTCCCACCAGTTCCTCACCGGTCAGGGCATCCCTGACCACACCCGACACGCTGGTTTGCTGGGCAAAGATTTGAACAACCCCGCAGATCAGCCAGGCCACAACAGCGACTCTCTTCATGCTATCTCCTGATCACCTTTTTCATATAGTTCCCCTCCCCTGTCCTGATCCGGATGATGTAAACTCCTTTACCCAGGGGTTCAAGATTGATCTCCTCTGTGGCCACACCCTGAAGTCCAGTCCTCTGGAACACCATCCGTCCGGCCATGTCATACAAAGAGATCTCTTCCATACCTCCTTCCATAAATACATGCACAATGCCGGATGCGGGATTCGGGTAGAGCTTCAGTGACTCACCTGCACTCTGTCTCCCTACCCGGGTCTGCACTTCGCAGTCACATGTATGCGCGTTCAGAGAATCCCATACATCCACACCGCCGGGGACCGTATCCCACTCCATGGTCACATCAAACTCGATTTCCGGCATCTGCTCAAGGGTAACCCCGTGCTTGACACCCGGTTTCCTCACCAGTGAGTGGTTGCTGCTCCAGGGCAGCCAGTAGTAACCGTTGGGTACAATGAAATTGGAAATATAGATACTGTCCCGGCCAATGATCGAGTCGTTGGACCAGATATTTTTGTAGACCCATTCGTTGGTGAATGCTGCCCATCCGGCCCCATCCGAGGGCATTCCGCCTCCCACGATCCCAAAAAGGTCCACCAGTACAAAGTCAGTCACGTTCCCGCTTCCTCCGGTATCCTTGAACAGGGCGATGGCATCGTTCCCGTTCATGTAGGTGGGAGCCGGGTAATCATGGTCAAGCTGCTGGGCCATGGCCCTCAGTTCGGGGTCAGACGCCGGAGAGGTTTCCGTACTGGTGGTCTGTCCGTTCACCAGGAGGTGGGTGGAAAATCCCTGGATGAATCCCTCCAGTTGTGTGATCCCTCCGTCGGTATAACTGTTTTTCCCGTTGCTGTACCGCGCCACATAATAGTCCCCCAGGCTGATAATGCCGGGAGTGGGATTGTAAATTTCCACACCCTTGTTGTTCCCGGTGCCTTCCAGGTACTCGGAAATGAAGAGCTCGGTACAATCCTGGGAAAAGAGGCTTATGGAAAACACAAGCATTGCAGATAATGTAAAAATGATCCTTCTCATAATTGAATGATTAATTATTTTCTCCCTTTGCCAATCAGCGCGATGAGCAGGAATGCAATTTAAAAACAGAAAATAACCGGAACGGCCTCCTGATGCCGTTCCGGTTAATAATTTGAATGGATTCTTATTGCTTGACGAACCTTAAAATCTCCATTGTAGTACTGGTCTCCATCCTGATCATATAAACCCCGCTGTGAAGCCTGGAAATATCTATGGAGATCAGCGAGGACCCATCATGATCCTGCTGCATCACGGCGGCTCCGGTAATGCTGTAAAGGGTCACTGAGCGAACTTGCTTTGCATTCCTCACGAAGAGCTGATCAGATGCCGGAACAGGATAAACCTCGATCCCGCCAATCAAATCACGTGCAACGCCCACGCTGGATTCAAGTGCTTCCACATCGTCGGCCGATCTCGGGGCAACCTGTGCGCTACCCTTGTATTCAAGCACGATCCCGATCACATTGGCCGAGTCAGGTATCACGGTCCCGGTGAGGGTGGTCCCATAGAAATGGACGCGCAACTGCATGGATTCAGCAGCACCGCTGATGGAATAATTCTTTCCATCTTCAAACAGGACGATCCCGTCAGCATCTGCAATGGTAACGCCTGAAAGCATGACTACGGTCGATTCGTAGGTGTCAATGGAAGCATTGATCTCAGCAGGGGTCACCTCGGTGGGAACAATGGCATTTCCTGTTGAAGTGGCTGCACCTGCATCGGCAGTGGGATGGAATTGCAAGAGGCCGTTGTAATCCTCCACGGTGCCTTTCAAGCCAGTAATCCCGTCACCAACGGCATAGGTGGTGGTGATTGAGCCCGGACTGTCATCGATCTCCACACCGCCGGTGGCATCCTGCACATACTTCTTGTTCCGGTATGATTGCTGGAAGGTAAGCACCGCTTCACCTGTCACCAGGAAGGTGCGGGTCTCATCGGCAAGGCTTCTCAGCTCTCCAAGGTTGGCTACCTCGATCAACGGGCTGAATACCACGGTGTAATCCTGGGTGGTGGTACCGTCAGCAGCCAGTACGCTGATGGTGGCGCTCCTGGCAGCCAGGTCCCCCGTTAGATCGGTGGCATCGGTGATGGTTGCCGTGGCCCCCGGGTTGTTGGTGGTAGCGGTCACCACTGGAACGGTGGTGGTACCTGCAGGCAAATCGACGGTATAGCTCAGTGTGGCCGGGTCGAATCCCTCCAGGGCCACATCATCCACCATCAGTTCTGAAAGGGTGGCATCCGATTCCTCTACCATGAACCCGGTCACCATAAAGTCGTCGACCTCCCATGTGGAAGCACCGTCGGTGGGATTGGAAAGGTACCTGAATGCAATATATACGGTCCCGCTGTATGATGACAGGTCAAATTCACCCGATTCAGCCCAGGCATAACTTCCCCCTGAGTAAGTAAATTCGGAGGTAAGGTCGGTCCATACGGCATCCACCACAGAAGCAGAATCGTAGGTGCCTGAAAAATCAGTGGAAATCCAAACCTGCAGGGCCGGACCCGCGAAATTCACTGCCGTGATGAAACTGAGCATGTTATTGTTGGAGCCGTTCAGATCGATGGCGGGCGAGACCAGGTAATCGTCGTTATCCTGTGCGCCTCCCGAGTAACCGCTGGCTTTTGCATATCCGTTGCCGCTGTAGGAAGCCTGGACCCAGGTCTGGGCGCCAAGGATGCTTACCTGGGTGAAGGGGGTCAGATCGGCATCAAAGCCAGCCCGGACAATCACATCGGGTACGATTACGGTGATAAGATCAAGGGTCGTAACGGTGTCCTGGATGTTGGGAACATCTTCGTCATCTTCGGCTACCAGGTAGAGATCGTAGGCGGTTTCCACCACGAGTCCTGAAACAGTCTCAAGGGTCTCTGAAAGACCGGCTGAAAAGGCACTGGCCACCACAGCTGTGGCACCGGCACTTCCGGTTCCTGCTTTCACCTCTTCCACGGTGGGAGCAGTTGCCCCGCCTTCAAGAACCACATAGTATACGGTGGAAGTTTCATCCAGCTGGGCCACAATGTCAAACTGTGTATCCTTTATATTATTCACTGAGGGATATCCGTCGGCCCATACCGGGGCGACAGTGTCCACAACTACTGCAGTATCATGAGTGCCGGGCGTGAAATCGGCCACAACGGCAGGGGTGATCTCCCACTCTGTGGCAGTCCAGGTTGCATTGGGTACGGTGATCCCGCCGACCCTCAGGGCCCTTGAGTCAAGGTACTCCCATGCCTCCCCGGTTCCGTCCACGTCAATTGCGCCATATGCTTCGATCAGGGTTCCCGTAACAGGCCCCCCATCGGTGAATAAATAATAACCATCATCCCCGTTCCCGGTCAGACCGGAAAAATCCAGATCGGGGTCAAATCCGAAGGCGGTATTGAAACTTGCCGAGTCGGTGGCAATTACAAAGGTGCTGCCCGCAGCAACGGTCCCTGCAAGCTGGATGCTGTCCCAGCTCGATCCGTTGGCCTGCCTGGCCAGCCAGACCGCCACAGTGCTGAAATCAACAGCTTCACTGCCTGAATTATAAAGCTCCACAAACCTGGCGGTATAATCATCCTGGGGATCAGCCACTTCAGAAATAAAGAGGCTGTCCTGGGCAAACACCGAGGAGGTGGCAGCCAGCAATAGTACCATGAACAAATGGGTAAAATTTCTTTTCATAATGAATAAGTTAAGGTTTTAAAATTGAGTGTTGGACCCTTGAAAAACGGGGATATAAATTTAGTGACTATTCTTTCAATTATCGCATGAAACCGTGAAATATGTCGCACGACATCCCCCGGGAAACTGCAACTTGTTGATAACCCCCTTGTTCCGGGAATACATTTATAAATACCAGAAAAGTGGGCATTCTTTCCTTTCGTAAGGGTTAATTGCATAATTTAATGGCACAGTATGCCTGTCCTGTTTAAGAGCGCCGATCCCTGCTATGAAACCAGCCCGTAAAAACCCTGTCACCACCATCCCATGAAAAACTCCGGACTGCATTTTGCCTTTCCCGTTATCCCGCGGTTCACCGATGGGATCGCGATCACAGGCTTCAATATAAAAGAGATTTAAAATCCGACCAGATGAAAAGAACTCCTTATTTCACAACGGTATTCATATGTGCGATGGCGGCTTGCATGACCGGCCCGCTCCGGTCCCAGGCACCGGTCACGCAGGGAGCTTCGGTGGAAGCTGCTGCACTGCTTGAATTTGTATACTCCCTTTCCGGCAAGTATACCCTGACGGGCCAGCATAATTATCCCAATACCAGGGACCGCAACACCCTTTTTGCTGCAGAGTACAGCGGTGAGACCCCGGCTGTGTGGAGCACGGACATGGGTTTTGCAAGGGACGGGGATACGGATTCCTACCTGGCCCGCCCCGATATTGTAAAGGAGGCCATCCGCCAGCATAAAAAAGGATCCATCATCACCATCTGCTGGCACGCAGTCCCTCCCACAGCCGATGAACCGGTTACCTTCATGCCGGGTGGCCCGTTCCCGCCCGATTCGCTGGCCAGCGTGCAGGGGCAGTTGCTGGATGAGCAGTTCAGGGATGTACTGACTCCTGGAACCCCGCTGCATAAGCGCTGGCTGGCCCAGGTCGATTCCGTGGCCTTTTACCTGAAGAAACTGAGGGATGCAAATGTTCCGGTCCTGTGGCGTCCCTATCATGAAATGAACGGGGACTGGTTCTGGTGGGGAGGCCGTGTGGGTGAATATGGTACTGCAGACCTCTACCGGCAGCTCTACGACCGGTATGCAAACCACCACCACCTGACCAACCTGGTCTGGGTATGGAACGTGGACCGTCCCTCCACACCCGTCAGGAAGTTTTCCAATTTCTATCCCGGCAACGAATACCTTGACATTGTTTCCCTGGATGTATATGGAAGTGACTTTAACCAGGATTACTACGACAGCCTGAAGGTGCTGTCTCACGGCAAACCCATGCTCTTCGGCGAAGTTGGAAATCCCCCCTTTCCCGAGACCATGGATGAGCAGCCCGACTGGACCATGTGGGTCATCTGGGCGGGCATGGTCAGGAACCTCTCCAAAAAAGAGTACCGGCAGTTGTATGACGACCCCAGGATCCTGACCCAGGATGACCCGGAATACTGGATGGTCATGGCACCTTATCGCAAAGCGTGCGGCCTTCCTCCCCTGCCGTTAAAAAACAAATACCCGTCTGATTTTACGGGGGACTGGATGTTCAATGAGGATTTAAGCATCCTGGGGAATTCCGGAACGGGCATGGTACCCTACAGGATGAAGGTGATCCAGGATGGAGAAATCCTCCGGGTGAAGAAATACAATATCGTGGAGTGGGGCGATGACCGGGTGGCCCACGAGGAGATCAACCTTGAGGGAGAAGAGATGAGATCGGTCTTCTTTAACTCACCAAGGGTCTCTGTGACCAGCTGGGATCAGGAAGAAGGGTCCATGAGGATCGATTCCAGGGTGACCTTTTCCAGGGGGAGCAACTCCATGGAACGGAAAAGCAGCGAGGAGTGGAGCCTCACCGGTGAAGGCAGTGTACTTTCCGTCCATCAGCAATCCACCGGCTTCAGGGGAGAACCAATCGATGTCACACTGATTTACGAAAAACAATGAGAGAAATGATTGCCAGAACGCTTCTGTTCATGCTGGTTCTCGGCGGACCTGCACACTCCATTTGGGCCCAATCCTATCCCTTCCAGAACAGGGAACTGCCGGATGATGAGCGGCTCGACAACCTGATCTCGCTCATGACCCTGGATGAAAAGATCAGCCATTTTTCCCCTTTTCTCCCCGGGATCCCCAGGCTGGGGATCCGGGGCACCCGGATCGTGGAAGGGCTCCACGGGTTTGCACTGAGCGGACCTGCCAACTGGGCTCTGAAAGGCAAGGGGGCAGCTCCTACCACCACCTTCCCCCAGGCCATCGGCCTGGCCCAGACCTGGGATCCGGAGCTTCATGAAAAGCTGGCAGCCTGGGAAGCCTATGAGATCCGTTATCTTACCCATAATCAGCATTATAAAAGTGCCGGGCTGATCATCCTTGCCCCCAACGCCGACCTGGGAAGGGACATTCGATGGGGGCGCACGGAAGAGTGTTACGGGGAGGATCCATACCTGGCATCAGTAATGACTGTGGCCTATGTGAAAGGTTTGCAGGGGGGTGATCCAAGGTACTGGAAAACAGCTTCACTCATGAAACATTTCCTGGCCAACAGCAACGAAAACAACCGGTTCATCAACTCCTCCGATTTTGATGAGCAGCTTTTCAGGGAATACTACTCCTACCCTTTCTTTAAGGGGGTGGTGGAGGGTGGATCCAGGGCATATATGGCTGCCTATAACAAATATAACGGCATTCCCTGCACGGTTCATCCCGTACTCACAGATGTAACCGTGAAGGAGTGGGGCCAGAACGGGATCATCTGCACGGATGGAGGCGGATTCAGGCACCTGGTGGACTCTCACCACTATTTCCCCGATTATCCTGAAGCCGCCGCAGCTTGTATCAAGGCAGGCATCAACATGTTCCTGGACCGTTACAAGGAGGACCTGGTGGTGGCGCTGGAAAAGGGAATGACCAGCGAAGAGGAGATTGACAGGGTCATCAGGGGGACATTGAGGGTGATGCTCAAACTTGGCCTGATGGATCCCGAAGAGGTGAATCCCTATGCCTCCATTGGTGTGGCCGATACCATCAGGCCCTGGACAAAACCCGGGGCCAGGGAGCTGGCAAGAAGGGCCACGGTCGAATCGGTGGTGCTGATGAAAAATGAAGGATTGCTTCCTCTGGATGGCAATACACTTAAATCAATTGCAGTCATTGGTCCCAGCGCAGATTTAGTGGTTTCCGACTGGTATGCGGGGACACCCCCCTATGCGGTAACCATTCTTGAAGGCATCCGGAACGCAGCAGGTGAAGGGACAGAGGTACGTTTTGCAGCAAGCAACAAGGCCGATTCGGCAATAATAGCGGCCCGCAACGCGGATGTGGCCATCGTCTGTGTGGGAAACCACCCGTTGAGTTATGGCCTGGGTTGGGGCCAGAACCACGTGGCCAGTGATGGACGCGAAGAGGTGGACCGGCAGGCCATTTCACTGGAGCAGGAGGACCTTGTCAAACTGGTGAGGGCCGCAAATCCGAACACGGTCCTGGTGCTGGTATCCAGTTTCCCTTACGCCATTCCCTGGTCGAAGGAGCATGTGCCGGCCATTTTGCACATTTCCCAGTCCAGCCAGGAACTGGGCAACGGGGTCGCGGACGTCCTCTTTGGCAGGGAGAGCCCTGCAGGCAGGCTGGTACAAACCTGGACCGCATCCATAGAGCAGCTGCAACCCATCCTGGATTATGATATCCGGCACGGCAGGACCTACATGTATGATCCACACGAACCGCTCTTTGCCTTTGGCCACGGGTTGAGTTATACCACCTTTGAATACGCGGACCTGGAACTCAGCAGCGCTTCCATCCGCAACGGAACATCAGTGGATGTGACTGTCAGTGTAACCAACACGGGGGAGATGGACAGTGACGAGGTGGTGCAGCTCTACGCCGGTTTTCCGGATTCTGAAATGGATCGTCCGGACAAATCATTGAAAGGGTTCAAACGGGTGCATATCCCGGCCGGGGAGACTTTGAAAGTGACAATTGCCCTCAGGGGCGATGAACTCCGCTACTGGAACCAGGCACAACACGCCTTTATGATGGAACCAGGAAAGGTGAATCTTATGATTGGATCCTCCTCTGCGGATATCAGGATAAAAGGGGAACTGGAGGCACTGGGACAATAGGACCCCTTCATTTGCGTTTATGATCAGAACGGAGCTGCGGAGCTTTTCCCGGACCGTTGCCCTGGTTGTTAATCTAATCGTAATCAAAATGAAGAACCACCTGATCACCATAACAATAGTGCTGCTGGGAGCGCTACTATTTTCACAATCGTGTGAAAAAGAGGAAAACGAAATGAAGGTCTCATCACACGATGGTACCGAAAGTCACCATGCAGGGGAGAACTGCATGGGATGCCATTCCTCCGGCGGGGAGGGGGAAGGCCGGTTTACCCTGGCCGGTACCGTCTACAATATCCAGAGGACCGCCACCTACCCAAATGCCACCCTGAGCTTATACAGCGGTCC
>JAHEEC010000049.1 GCA_024640885.1 Bacteroidota bacterium
GCCGGCCCGGGCCACACCGTGCAGGCATTCGTTCCACCATTCGTACTCCGGGATCCCCAATCCTGGTATTTCCGGGGCACCGTTTTGCATCTGGGAAATTTTCTCCTCAAGGGTCATCCTTGCCACAAGGTCATTCACCCTCTCTTCAATGGAGAGGTCGGTATCCTGGAACGGATACTCCTGCCCGTATAGCGAAACCGGGCTCAGCGCAAGGGCCAGAGTTGCCAGGAGCAGTGAAATGGTTGACTTTTTCATGATGATTTTAAATTGGGCGTTCTCCGTATGTGTTTGATATAAGGATTCATTGACGAAATAAATTACCTTTCTTCATACAAGTTAATGAATTTTGCCCTAAAGAAAAGGAAGGGTAGCGAATGGTGTGTTTTCAACCACACCTATCCATTACCCTTCCTGAATAAGATCCCGCACCTAATCAAATTTCATCAGGAGCAGAAACCGTTGGTGGTTCCATTGGATTTGGCCACCGACCAAATGATTCGAAATCCTTACCTCTTGATAATCTTAAAAGTGTGAACCCCGGCTTCGGAATTAATCGTCCCTAAATAGATTCCTGAATCGAAGGAAGAGATATCCATAGTGATATTTTTTTGTCCATTCAGGTCGTTAATCCTGGTAACAAGCTTCCCTGTAATATCAAATACCTCCAGATGCGATGTGGCAATAAGTGCTGCTCCGACAGATATTTGAATCGGTCCCGTAGCCGGATTGGGATAGACGCTGACAGCAGAATTCAAAACAGAGGGATCATCCACATTAAGATACTGACAAGTGTTTCCCCACTCAATTTTAAAATCGTCCACGTAGGTATTCACAGTGCCAGTGGTATCACCGTCATACCAGAAGTAAACCCAGAGTTCGCCGGTTCCGGCAGGGATAGTAGCTGTAACACACAATTGTTTCCATCCATCGGGATGGACTGCGTCCACAGCACTTTTAAATTCTTCATCGTCAAAATAGAACCCGATGTAGGTTTCACTGTCAAAAGCAGCATCCGAGATTGCCCAGGCAGACAAGGAAATTTCAGTTTCCGGTGTAAATTCCGCGATGGATTGGCCTATTCCGCCACCTCCGGGATCTACCATAATCGAAACTGCCCCGCCATGGACAAAACTAGCATCCTCGTTGGAATAAGAATTTCCCCAGTCTTCCCATGCATCCCCGTAATCAGGATCCTCAAATCCCGGCGAATAAATGGCAGGAAGCACGTCCTGGGCCTTTGCAGCGAAAGAAATCGCTATCACTGCAATCAGAAAAAACAGATGGTGTGTAAAAGTTTTGATTTTCATAAACAATAAGTTTTAGTGAGAAAAAAGTTTGCCTTAGATCATCACATTATTTGATCGACAAAATTTACAGATATTAAATCAAAATAAAAAGTAATATCGAAACTTAACGTAATTTTTATTCAATTTACGAAACATTGCGAAATGTTATTTCAATCCTATATATTTGTTATGTGCTTTCATTAAGTTTTGAATCCACTCCAATCGTCTTGATGAATCAAGCGAATGCATTGCCATCGACCGGGTCTCCTTAGTCGGACGACCGGGATTAGGTGTGAGGGGTTGATCTTGGAGCTGAAGGAAAACTTTTTGAAGTCAAAGTTCTGTCTCAATGAATGCCGTATCCTCAATGAAAGTGCAGAAGTACGTGTATAACATGGCACTATTGCCGGTGATCCTGCTGCTTGTCATGGCATGCAATCCCCGCAGTCCCAAACCGGGTATCCGCGATCTGAATACATTGATTGCTGATACGCTGGTTGAACCGGAAAAGGCAGAAGAGATTGCAATTGCTCAGTTGGATTCTTCACAGCTAATTTCCACGTGCAATGAGTGTCATGCCGACCTGCCTCCCCAGGTGCGCAGGAAGGAGATCACAGACTTGCACAGAAAGCTCTTCACTCTTCTTGCACAGGAATCCCGGAGTGACTGGTGCACCAATTGCCATTTAATAAATGGAAATGATTCCTTGAACCTGGCCATTGGCAAATCTTTGACTTTCTCGGAATCACATTTGATATGCAGCCAGTGTCATCCGGAAAAGCTCAGGCAGTGGGAAGTAGGGGTCCATGGCAAGCGGCTGGGAGCCTGGGGTGATGAGAAAATATATATGCTCAGGGTTCCAAAAAATAACCCCCATCCCCCTAAGATCAGGAAGGTGGTTCCTGAACCTCCTCCGGTCAGGCAGGAGGAGATATCACAATCAACGATTCTCAATCAATAGTTTGGAAGGATGAAAAAAACCAATTCGAGAAGAACGTTTCTGAAAAATGTTTCACTTGCATCAATATCAGCTCTGGCATTATCAGGATGCGTTGGGAACGAACTGGAAAGATTTGTCAGGTGCAATTTCAGAGAGCTTTCCGAAGAAGAAAAGGCCAGGGTGATCAAAGGCCTTGAAGCTGACTACCGGGAGAGATATGGAATGGAGTTTTCAATTGGCAGCGAACCGGCTATGGAAGGTGTGCAGTTTGCCTATGCCATTGACCTTTCAAGATGTATCGGTTGCAGGAAATGTGTTTCTGCATGCGTGGAGGAAAATAATCCATCACGCGATCCCCAGGTACACTGGACGCAGGTATTCCGGATGGGAAAAGAAAAAAGGATTGATTTTGAGAATTCCACGCTCTATTATGACCCGGAAAAGGTTCCGGAAAAAGACCATTTTTATGTGCCGGTTCAGTGTCATCAATGCAAAAACCCACCCTGCGTAAAGGCCTGCCCTGTGAAAGCCACATGGCAGGAGCCGGATGGTATTACTGTGGTCGATTACGACTGGTGCATCGGATGCCGCTATTGCATGGCCGCCTGTCCCTATGGCGCAAGGCACTTTAACTGGGGTGCTCCCGGATTGGCCGGAAGTGAGATCAATCCTAGCATGCATTACCTAGGAAACAGGCTCAGAACGAAGGGCGTAGTGGAAAAATGCACATTCTGCATTCAGCGGGTCAGAAAAGGTAAGAATCCGGCCTGTGTGGATATCTGTCCAATGGGTGCAAGAAAAATGGGGAACCTGCTTGATCAGGAGAGTGAAGTAAGATTCATTATAGAAAATATGCCGGTTTTTGTACTCAAACAGGAATTAAATACTCAACCCAGGTTTTATTATTATTTCGGAGAAAAAAGGGTGGCCGATCCGTTGAGGATGTGATAGAGAGTACCCGAACATTATTTAACCTGTCATTACTTTCGGTATGCATAAAGATCGTTTGAACCCTTATAGATTCAAAATAGTTTCTGGCGGTAGCCGGGCATTTTATGCATGGTTGATTTTCCTGGTAGCGGTGATTATCTGGGGGGGACTGGGATATGCCGGACAGCTCAGGGAGGGATTGATTACTTCGCATATGCGTGATTCCGTATCCTGGGCATTTTATATCGGTAATTTCACCATTATGGTCGGAATAGCAGCAGCAGCAGTCATGCTGGTGATTCCCGCCTACATATACCATTGGAAACCATTCAAGGAGATTGTTATTTTTGGAGAACTGCTGGCCATTAGCGCAGTGTTTACAAGTGTTTTATTTGTGTTGGTAGATATGGGAAAACCACGGCGTTTCTGGCATATGATCCCTGCGCTTGGTTCCATGAACTTTCCCTCCTCGCTGCTTGCGTGGGATTTCCTGTTTCTCTTTGCCTATGCCGCAGTGAATATCGCAGTTGTTCTTTACCTGCTGCAGCGACTAAAGCATAAAAAGGATCATGAGAACGCCGTCTTGATGTCCCTGGTTTTCATCAGTATCCCACTGGCTATCGGTATCCATACGGTCACTGCCTTTCTATACAGTTCGCTGGCCGCGCGGCCCTTCTGGCACACAGCCCTTCTGGCGCCCCGGTTCCTGGCTTCGGCATTCAGCTCAGGCCTGGCACTACTGCTGATTCTCTTCCAGGTACTTAGGAGAACCACGAATCTTGAAATTAGAGACGATGCAATCTGGAAGATTGGAGAGATCCTGGTCTATACAATTTTCCTTTATCTGTTCTTTATATTTTCAGAATTTTTTAAGGAACTGTACAGTGGTACAGAAAATATACGGTACTGGAAATACCTGCTCTCGGGAATCGGGATGAACCGGGACCTGGTCCTGTTCACCTGGACCTATTTGATCACTGGTTGCGTCTCTTTCATCCTGTTCCTCGTGCCGTTAACCCGGAAGAATTTTATCACACTGAATATGGCTGCATGCCTTATATTTATAAGTGTTTTCATTGAGAAGGGCGTGACCCTGATCCTCCCCGGGTTTACCCCGGATGTGCTCGGCCAGGTATATGTATATTCACCAACCTGGGTAGAGATTAGAACGGCCCTGATGGTCTATTCCTCAGGCTTGCTACTTTTCACCCTGATGTCTAAGATTGTCAGTGCCGTTATTTCCACGGCAAGGGATTGATCTTGTCGGCTCAGAATGATGTAGAGCTGGCCACACAATTGCCTACATAGCCATCCATGGTATTCTTCTCAACCAGGCAAATTACGTTGGGGTGGAGCCAAAGATATGAGGCTGGCAGCATACTGGTCACTTTTTTGGAAAGAAACTCCTTAATCACCTCCTTTTTTTGGCCGCCCTGGATCAGGATCAGGATCATCCTGGAGTAAAAAATATCAGCCATCCCAAGGGTCAATCCATAGGCAGGTTTTGCTTTCATGTCATTGACCATGACGTGACTGAGTGAAGTTTTGGAAAGCGTTGCCACGTGGCATCCCGGTGACAAATATTCGGCAGGTTCATTCAGGGCCAGATGCCCGTTCATACCAAGTCCAAGTATACAAATGTCAATGGGACCCTCCTTTTCAAGCCTCTCCTGCACCCGCCGGCACTCCTTTTCAGGGTCAGCCGGATTGCTGTGGAAACCAAAATATCTGTGCCGGTCAATTTTCAGTGGTTCAACCAGCTTCTTCTGTACATAGGTTTCGCAGGTTCCCTGATCATCCAAGGGAATTCCTCCCCATTCGTCGAGTTTGACAATTCGCATTCGGGAAAATAACCCGGGGTGATTTTGATATTCACTTCCCATCAGGTTGTACGTCAGGGTGGGGCTGCTCCCTGTGGCAGCACAGAGCAATAGGTCCGGTTTATTGGTGATTTGCTCCAGGATGATAGTTTTTGCCCTTTGGCTTATAGAATATTGATCTTCTGATATTTCAATGTGCATAATATAAATATCTGTTCATTTTAACATTTCAGATTGTATTTATTCATTTCGGGCAAGCCGGTTTCACAGCTCCTTAACTTTTATGTTGCGGAACCAGATCCTGGTGCCTGGTTCCGTTCCCTGGAAAGCGATGTGACCTCTCTTAAAAGTACCAAAATCGGAAAACTCCGATTTGCCGCTTCCTGTGATGAGGGCCCGCCACTCATCTGTCCACAACTGCGTCTCGATAACGCGTGTTCCGTTGATAAACAACTCCAGGTGCCCTTCACTGGCAATGATCTCGTATTGGTTCCATTCCCCGCCGGGTGTTACGGTTTCCTCTTCCACTGGTATGAGGCCGTACAAAGCCCCGGCTCTGGACTTTAGGATCCGGCTGTCGGGACTGCAGCAAAGATCCACAATCTGCATTTCAGGACCAGTGGTCCCGGCGTGTTTGTATTTCGGGTCCTCATTCACATAAAAAAATAGACCGCTGTTCATGCAGGGCTCAAGTTTCCATTCCACTTTCAGGTGAAAGTTTTCAAATTCCCGGTCCGAGGTGAGGTCCTCAAAGTGGGATCTCGGGGTGAGGGCATTCTTATCCAGCACAATGGCCCCATCTTCAACCTTCCATGCTCTGCCGGGTTCACCGCGCAGGTAGGAATGCCATCCGCTCAAATCCCTGCCATTGAACAACAGTTCCCAACCCTCCGCGATCTCCTTCCTGGTCAGTATGTTTTCGTTTTTTCCGGGGTCCGGATTACCCTCCGGTGTCCACATATAGAAGCTGCTCAGGATGAGCGCAACAAGCAGGATCAAGACAGTTTTTTTCATCATTCTAAGTGTTTTCTTTACAGGTAATTCCGGCATCGCTACCCAGAACAACCACTAGTTAAAATAATCAAAGGTGCACCAGGCCCTCTCTCCCTCCCTGTAAGGCACCACACCGATATACTCACCGGGGATTGCCACATACCTCATAGCCTGTGTGGCGCCGATCTCGGATGTAAAGTAGCCCAGAAGTGTCAACTCTTTGATCATCCTGAAATAGTGTAGGGGTGCCTCATCACCCTTTTCATCCATGTAAGCTTTCTGTTCTGTGTCTATCTGGACTAGCAGGGCTTCGCGCTTCACCGGATCACACCTCATAAATCCTTTCCTGTACTTTATTTTACAAGCCTTTTCCAGGAGGGCCATTCCTTCCATAAAAAGTGCCTGATCGGAGGGACCATAACAGTCATAGACCATAATGGCTATAAATTCACCCACGTTGGCGGCTTTTGCACCCGGACTGGCTTTGGTTTCAGGAAGTATGGTTTCGCTGATCTCATTCAACAGATCGATCTGTTGCGGATCGAACAGGGAGAGGACTTCCTCCGGACCTGAAGTGCATCCTTTTTCAAGAAAGATACCGGCTCCAAGGATGGTTCCCCCTGCTAGGATTGATACCCTTGCTATTGCTTCTCGTCTTTCCATTTCTGTGTCAGATCCTCTGTTTACAGGTTTCCTTTTTTCATTTCCCTTACCGCATGGTCCACAGCCCTTGCCGTGAGAGCCATATATAAGAAAGAGGGACTCTGGTTCCCGGTGCTGGTCATGCATGCACCATCGGTTACAAACACGTTTTTGCAATGGTGCAGCTGATTCCATTCGTTTAACATGGAGTTCTTTGGATCTTTCCCCATTCTTACTCCACCCATTTCATGGATCTCACTTCCGGGGGCACCATGAGAATCATAGGCATCAATGCTGTGGCAGCCTGCCACTTTCAGCATTTCTGTGCCCTGCTTCAGGAAGTCCCTCACCATCTTCTCATCATTCTCGTCGTATTCCACTGAAATCACCAGCAGCGGGACTCCCCATTTATCCATTTTATCCGTGCTCAGGCGCACATGGTTGGTCTCCTTGGGTATGGTTTCACCCTGCATGTACATATAGACTTCCCATCCGCCGGGTTCGGTCAGGGAGTCCTTATAGGCCCCCCCTATTTCCTGCAGGGTAGAAGGCTCCAGCAGGGTGCGGTAAGCCCCGGTAAATGTTGTAAATCCACCCACGTAATCCGTATCCTGTCTGCTGAGGTTTCTGTAATTTGCGATGATCGCTTCAGAAGGATTACGGCCATAATAATAGCTGTCCCTGAACCCATCCATTTTTGCGTAGATCTGGCCCCGGTAATTATGGAAACAGATATATTTCCCTAACACTCCGCTATCATTTCCCAATCCATTGGGAAATCTGTTGGAAACAGAATTCAGCAGGATAAGTGTCGAATTCAACGCAGAGGCATTCACAAAGATGATCCGTGAAAAATAATCCAGGATCTCATTGGTATTCGTGTCAACCACCCGCACCCCTACAGCCTTTCCAGATTTTTCGTCGTAAATAATTGAATGGACCACTGAAAAGGGCCTCAGGGTCATATTCCCCGTTTTATGTGCCCACGGGAGGGTTGAAGAAACAGAACTGAAGTATGCGCCAAAGAAGCATCCCCTGCCACAAAGGTTCCTCGCCATGCACTTCCCACGTCCCTGCTGACGGTGGATCTCTTCGGGCTCAGTGAGAAAAGAAAACCTTCCCTGCACCATATGCCTGTCTCTGTAATGCGCATGGATCTTTTTCTGCACTTCCAGTTCCACGATGTTCAGATCGAATGGCGGAAGAAACTCACCGTCGGGCATGGCGTCCAATCCATCCAGGTTGCCACATATTCCTGCAAACCTTTCCACATGCGTATACCAGGGATCAATATCCCTGTATCCCAGTGGCCATTCTATACCGTAATTATACCTGGCGGGAGCTGTAAATTCATATTCACTCCACCTCTGGCAGGCATTGCCCCAGGTAAGAGATCTTCCTCCCACCTGGTACCCGCGTTTCCATTTGAATGGTTTCTCCTGCACGTAGGGATGATCATCATCCGTGATGTAAAAGAAGTGATTGTCTTCGTGCCCGCTGCCCGAATACTTCGATTCCTCCCTCAATGCCCATGTCTTCATTCCCCTGTGCCTGAATTTCCACGGATCCAGGTTTGCAGTGGGGTAATCCTTGATATGTTCGATGTTTCTGCCACGCTCCAGGACCAGCGTTTTCAGCCCTTTGTCACACAGCTCCTTGGCAGCCCAACCTCCACTGATTCCTGAACCAATGACTATAGCATCGAATCTGTTTTCCATCAGGCATCAAATTAGTAACCGGGATTCTGAACCAGGTTCCCGTTGGCATCCAGGTCCTGTTGCGGTATGGGATAGAGGAGATATTTCTCATCACTCACATAGGGTTTGAAATCTCTGGCCAGAAGAAAAGTTCCAAAACGGATCATGTCCTGACGTGTATACCCTTCCCAGGCGAGTTCAAAACGGCGTTCCCTGTAGATATCATCCAGGGTGACATTTGTCAGCAGTTTTGAAGGGTCACCCTTAAATGCCCGGTTTCGAATTTCATTGACCAGCTCTGTGGCAAGGGCATTGTCCAGACCGCTTCGCACCAGGGCCTCTGCTTTCATGAGGTACACATCCGCCAGGCGGAAAATGTGGAAATCATTTTCCATACTGATTGAAAGGCCGGGTTCAAACTCCCATTTGAAGCACCTTGCACCGTCCCGTGTATTCACCCATCCCCAGCCATCCACCACATCATGCATTGTAATATCAATGGTGTGCACCAGGGGCTGATTGTCTTCCGTCATGATGGTATCCCCGGTGGACGGGTCAATCATAGCCCCGATAAGAAATGATCCACGGTACCTTATATCCTCCGTATCGAAAGCTTTCACGTAATTAGGGGCGGCACAGATACCGTTCCACCCTTCCACGTTCAGCGCCAGGGCAATATCGTCAAGCCAGTGCAGGGTATTCAGGGATAGTTCATTTGGCACACCGCTCCCCCCCGCTTTGAAGACCGCGGAGAGAATCGCCTCATCCGAGGATTCATTATGCACCACAAAATTGGATTTCCAGTCCTTTTCAAGCCTGTACGACAGCTCCATCACCTCATCACATGCATGGATGCACTCACTCCATTTAGAACCCCCTTCAGGATTCCAGACCTCTGCATTCAGGTACATCTTGGCAAGAATTGTGCATGCCGCTCCCTTTGTAAACTTGCCATAGGAGGATGAATTGGCCCCGTCATCCCTGAGTTTATCCTTGATGTCGTTTAGTTCACTGAGGATAAACTCGTATACCTCTTTCCTGCTCCTGGTAGAGGGTTGGGTCACATCCAGGAAATCGGTCACAATAGGTACATTTCCATATGCATCAACCAGTATATAATACCAGTAGGCACGAACCCCCCTGATCTCTGCCAGGACCTGTTCTTTTTCATCATCCGGAATTGAGGTGGTCAGTGTAATCTGATAAAAGATCTGATTGCACAGGGAGATGCTCTGCATGATGCTTCCATACACTCCTGAGTACCCTTCACTGTTGGCGGTCCACTCATGCTCCATCATCACTTTATACATGCCATCGTCCCACCAGTCACCGCCCCTGCGTTCAGGAATGACCATCATGTCACTGGACACTTCAACCATGGTCACATAACTGTCCCAGGTGATGTTGTAGTTTTTTAAGGTGCTGTAAATGGGACCCACCAGTGCATTCACCTCTGCCTCGGTCTTTCCGAATTTCTCTACTGCGATCTGGTCGTAATAGGTCTCCTCCAGGTCGGTGCAGGAACTTCCCAGTCCCAGCAATAAAACCATGGAAATGTGCAGTATATATTTGCGATTTTTCATAACGTCAGGTTGTTTAGTTTAAAAACTCACATTTAAACCCAGGGTAAAGGACCTGGCCTTCGGGATATAATAGGTCTCTTCCACGCCAGGGCTCAGGCCGCTCATGTTGACTTCCGGGTCAAGTCCGGTATATTTGGTGATAATGAACAGGTTCTGCACGGTAAAATAGAGTTTGCAGGAATTGATGCCCAGAGAATTCTGAAAATTGAAATTGTATCCCAGGGATGCATTGTCCAGGCGAAGAAATGATCCGTCCTCGATGAAATAACTCGAGTAAGTCGGGGAATCCTTGATTCCGTTTGTCAGGGCATCCTGCAGCACATTGATGCCCGGGAGCCAGGTGGTGTTGCTGTAGGCCAGCCTCGGGTTGTTTAATACATCGTTGCCATATACACCGTTTAAAAAGAAGTTGAAATCGATACCCCTGTATGATATTGTATTGGAAATCCCATAGGTGAGGACAGGCAGGGGATGACCGATATAGGTGCGGTCCAGGTTATTGATCCTCCCGTCGGGTTCAATGTCATCAATTATAAACTTCCCGTTTTCATCCAATCCGAGACATCTCCATCCGAAAAAAGTGCCCACTTCCTGTCCAACCTCAATGATGCTACTGGTGAGCCCGGTAGTACCTGCCAGGTCGATGTCTCCAGTAGGAATGCTGGAGGTGGTGTAAAGGTCATTGGAGAGCCTTGTGATGAGGTTCTTGTTATGAGCGATATTCACTGAGATGGTCCAGCGGAAATCGTTTTTCCTTATAATTTCTCCATTGATCACCGCTTCAATGCCTTTGTTGGACATATCGCCCACATTGGCAAGGATGGTCGGATAGAGGTATGGGGGGACGGGCACGCTGTAGACATAAAGCAGGTTCCTGGTTTGCCTTGAATAATAATCAACAGAGCCGTAGAGGCGATCATCCAGAAGATAATAATCCACACCAAAGTTCAGGGATGCAGTCTCTTCCCATTGCAGGTTGGGATTGTCGTTCTGAGAATACCTGTAGGAATTGTTCCACCGACCGTTGTCCCAGTACTCATCACTGCGTCCATACAGTGCAATGGACCTATAGGGCGCGATGCCATCCTGGTTTCCAACGATGCCATAGCTTGCCCTGAGTTTAAGGTCCTTCACAAAACCCACATTGCTCATGAATGGCTCCTCAGAAATTCTCCAGGCCACAGATGCGGAGGGGAAAGTTCCCCATTTGTTGTTATCCCCGAATTTGGACGATCCGTCCCTGCGGACAGTGGCTGTCAGAATATACCTGTTGAGCATGGTGTAATTCAACCTGCCGAAAAAGGAGATCAGCCTGGTCATGCTCTTGGAGGAATAGACATCCGAAGAGAGCAGGTTTTCCCCTGCACCCAGGTTGTTGTATCCAAAATCGTCGAAGAGGAATCCCCTGTTCTGTGCACTCTCACTTTGCCACACGTTTTCTTCCCAGGAGTATCCTCCCAGGAGGGAAAATTTATTATTGCCTATTTCCCTGGAGTATTTTGCGGTCACTTCCAGCAAAGCTTTGTCCCACACCTCGTTCCCCCTGTATGCAAAACCGTTGTCACCCCTTCCTTCCGGTGAGTTGATTGCATTGTACAGGCTATGGTCAAGTGCTTCCCTCTGTTTAAAAAGATTGGTCCCCAGGGTAAAACCCCTGAAGAGTTCCAGGTCCGCTTTCAGGTTGGTGAATAGCTGGCTGGATTTATAAAGGTCCGAATTCTGCTCGAGATTCTGAACCGGGTTGCCCACCCCGTTCTGGGAAACCTGGAACAGTGACCCATCCTCATTCCGGACCGGGTATACAGGGATCATCTGGTAAGCCAGTGCCGAGTTGCTGGCGTTGGCCTGTGAATAATCGCTTTGAGAATATCCCCCGGTAAAGGAAAGCAGAAGTTTATCCTTTATGGCTTTCTGGCTGATGGTGAACAGGGCGTTATACCGGTTGATCCAGTTGTCCTTCATGATGCCCTGCCTTCCCAGGTAATTCAAAGAACCCCGGTAACTCCCCTTTTCAGTGCCACCAGAGACGGAGAGGGCATGATTCTGGGAATAGCCCTTCCGCATGATCTCATCGAACCAATCCGTATTCCCACCCTTGTCAAGGCTGGTTACGTTCCATCCCTTCTCTGCGGTGTACTGGCGCCACTGTTCGGCAGTCAGCAATTCCGGCTTGTTGGAGACCACATCCACGGTGGCATAACCGTCATAGTTCACACTGGTGTGACCGGCCCTCCCCTTTTTGGTGGTGATCATAATGACACCGCTGGCTGAACGGGAACCATAAATGGCCGAAGCGGAAGCATCCTTTAAGACACTGATTGATTCAATGTCCTGGGGTGCCACGGAGTTTATATCCATCCCCGGCACACCGTCTATGACCACGAAGGGCGAGCTTGAACCTGTCAGCGAGGAGACCCCCCGCAACCTGATGGTTTTGTCCCTGGTAATATCTCCGTCTTCCATGGTGACCACCAGGCCCGCCACTTTTCCCTTAAGCATGTCAGCGGCATTGTTCATAAGCCCCACATTAAAATCCTCCTCTGTCAGGTTGGTCACTGAACCAGATAACTGGCTTTTTTGCTGGGTGCCATACCCGATGGCCACAACCTCCTCCAGCCCGATGCGATCTTCGACAAGGACTACATCAATGGTGGTCCTGTCCCCAACAACCTCCTCCTGCGTGATCATTCCTATAAAAGAGAAAACAAGGACCGCATCATTCGGTATATCGCTCAGGACATAGGTCCCGTCACTTGCCGAAATGGTTCCGATGCTGGTTCCTTTCACAACCACATTGGCACCGGGCAGCCCATTCCCGTTTGCATCACGAACAGTTCCCTTCACCTCCCTTATCGTCTGATTCTGCGGGTTGGGATCGTTTGCGGCATGCACGTTGAGGGAGAGTAAGAATAAAACTGCTGGTATCAATGAAACCCATCTGTTGCATAACATTTGCCGCAATAGTATAGGCAACGAGATTCCCCGGGAGTCTGATTTTTTGCTCATAGTTTAATATATTGGTTAAGGTCAGGCAGATACATAAGTCCTGCCATGGAACATTTAAATGGCCAATGCAATTGCAATGCATGACTGAATTCTTTCAATGAATGGATTAGAGCAGTTAAATATATGTATTTGTTTTTCCTTTCGCAACGTTTCTTTCTGAAATATTGCTTAGTTTCGTTTTGTTTCTTTTTTGCGTTTCATTCTTGATTTAAGTACTTTTTTCTCCTTTACCACTCATCATCAGGAGATACTGCTTAACTTCGGGAAAGGAAAATGGAATAAATCTATTTTGATTATTTTAAGGTATTCATAATTCCATATTTAACACCGCAATGGTAAATGACCAGAGTATTTCAACCGTTGAAAGAAGGCGTATCATCCTGGAGGAATTGCATAAGCATAAACAGGTAAGCATAGTACAACTGAAAAAACGATTTGACGTCAGCGAGGTGACCCTGCGCAAAGACCTACAGTACCTAGACAATAGAAAATTACTGATCAGGTCAAGGGGTGGAGCCATGCTTCCCATGCAGATCAGTGATGATCTATCGGTCGATAAACGAAAGGTACTTCACTTAAACAGGAAAAAATCAATTGCCCTTGCCGCCTATTCTCTCTTCAGGGAGGGAGATACAATCATCATGGATTCGGGCACTACCATGATGGAGCTGGCTAAACAACTGAAGGGCAAAAAGAACATGACCATCATTACAAATGCACTGGATATAGCCCTTAAAATCTCTGAACATGATAACCTGAAGATCATTATTCCCGGAGGGATTTTCAGGAAAAAATCCTTTTCACTGGTGGGCGTAAACGCGGTGCAGAATATTCAGATGTACAGGGCTGACAAATATTTCTTAAGTGCGGATGGAATTACAGCAGATGGAGTGTTTACTTCAAATCTTGAAGAAGGCCAGATCGCAAAAATTGTCATGTCAAACACCAAGGAAAACATCATTTTGGCCGATTCGAGTAAATTTGGAAGAATGGGGGTGATCAATTTTGCGCCTGTCAATCGGATTCACACACTCATTACCGATAAAAAAATCCCTGAGGAGTATTACAACATGCTCGTTGAGTCAGGGGTCAGAGTCATCCTGGTGTAAAACCTGATGATGCATCAGTCGAAAGGATGCCATCCTTATGGGCCTGTAATGTGTGCTCCTGTTTCGATGTACTCTGTCAAATCATTCAGGAACCTTACCATGGGGGCGCCATCAATCACATCGTGGTCGGCCAGGATGGTCATATTCAGCACCTCCCTGATCTTTATCTCACCATCTATCACCACTGGCTTTTTTAAAATGGAACCGATCCCGAAGGAGACCGGGTGCACCGATTTATGGATAAACCATCCATTTATTTTTCCCATCATGCCCACGGAGGTGATCACCGCATTTCCCATTTTTTTGTAGGCTACCCTGGGATTACCTAGCATGACTTTCCAGATGGATCTTCTCAGGAATCCCGGCAGCAGGAAATAGATTCTTTCCGCAGGTGAGGATCTCTTTTGGAGGACAATATCATTGCCCGATAATTCCTGTCCCCTCGCATTTTCTATCTCCAGGGTGATCTCCAGGGCGCTTTTCTGGTTGGTTTTCTCTAACACCATTGCAATCGGGACCTTTTCATTGCCGATCTTCTTCTCCACAAGGATGGAGATGTTCATCTCCCTGAAGATGATCAGTTTCCTTTTATTATAGAGATATGCCGAAGCTTCGGGATGCTTTGCCAACACACTGCTGATCGCTTTGACCATCCAGCCATTGAAAGAAACCCTGGCTCCCTTCCTCCTCAGATCCCGAAGTTTCTTCCTGCTTTCAGTCACATCAAATTCGAGCAGGGCACTCACATGGTGTTTACGCAATCCGATGGAAAAAATATCGAACGTGGCAATTCTTGTCCTGGGGATCCTTTTATAGTAAAATTCATCGTTCATTTCGGGGGAGGAGATTTGAAAGAACCACCTATGACTTCCGCATCAGGTCAAGCAATTTGCGGTCCAGCCTGTGCCCGTACCAATCCTCGTAGCGCACATCTCCCCGGCCGGAATCCAGGATTCCGAAATCCCCCCTGAAGTTCCAGAGTGCAAATCCGATATCGTTGGAGGTGAGTATATCAACCACATCCCCGAACCAGGCCAGGAAAACAGCGTGCGGGGTCTTGTTATATGCGCCGCATTCACCACAGTGGACGCCGGTCCCTGACCGAGAGAGCTCGATCCATGGTTTGTAAAACTCTTCCAGCATATCCCTGCTCAGGTACTGGTTTCCCACCTGACCGGGATATTTCAACTCGGGCAGGTTCGTGGTATCCTTCATGGCCCAGGGGGCTTTGTAATGGGAGATCATATGGGGATGATAGCCCCTGCAACTCTGTGCGATGGGGAGATGGGTGATCTCGGGGATGACCCTGGTTCCCACCTGGTTCCCGTCAGCGATGACCAGGTGGTCGGGATTCTGTTTCCAGATGGCCCTTGCTGCATTCTCTGCAACTCTGGCATATAGTTCACCCGGTATGAGGGTTTTGCTGGAATGCTGGTCATTCATATCCGCGATCATGGCGGGCTCATTGAGCAGGTCAAAGCTGATCAGCTTGCGGGAAAGGGTTTTAAAGCGGGCGGCCCACATATCCCAGTGCCAGTAAAAAGCCTCCTGGGCCTCCCTGTCATTCCACAGGTTATAGGGCTCATGGAACCCTGCATTGATGCAGTACCCCGGGGCACGGTGCAGGTTCAGGCTCACATGAAGGTTGTATTTGTGGGCCCGGTGCACCAGCTGGTCCACCCTTTCAACAGCCTCTTTGCTGATGTGGTACACCTCTTCCGGGGTAATATCCCTGCTCCTGTCAAAATCCAGGTAAGCCGGGTATGACATGGGGATCCTTACAAAATCAAAACCCCAGTCGGCCATCCACTTCAGATCCTCCTCGGTGGTGCCCCGGCCCGGCCGGCGTGGTTCAGAAGAAAAAAAGTCCAGCAGGTTGAATCCTTTCCATTTGGGAAGCGGGTTGCTGGTATGCATTTTCCCGGATTCAATTCCCAGTGCACCACTGCCTGCCACCCCCAGGGCCCCGGTCACCAGCGTGGTTTTTTTAAGGAACTCCCGCCGGTTTGAGTTGTAGCAGTTTTTCATGGGGCGTAATTTACTGAGGTTAACGGGTCCTCGGGTACCAATTTACTCAACCATTACACCGGTCTCCTCCTCTGTGGGCATGGATTTGTTGTAGTAGGCAGCAAAAGAGATCTTCCATTTGCCTCCCACCTTTTCCAGGAAAGTGATCTGGATGTTGTGATATCCCCCGGGCTGGCCATCAAAGGTCCATCTCCAGGTATTGTCACAGGTGACCCAGGCAGCGTTTCCGCTCACTTTGATGACCACGTTTTCTTTCAGGTTCTCGGCATGATGCTCCATTAATCCCGGAATGGCATCATCGAGAAGTTTTTTCACCTCTTCACCTCCCTGGAAACTATTGTAGCCATAAATACCCAGCTCCATTCTTGTTTCCATACTGTCCAACAGATGCGTGGCGTATAACCGCTCCAGATCCCCGGCTTTTATGGCATCTGCTTCTTCATGAAGGAGCGCCAGGATGGCTTCCTTCTCTTTCTCAACATTGACCGGCTTCTGGCAGGAGGTGCCTGCCCACATAAGAATGGCAAACAAGGGCCAAAAAATCTTTCTCATATCAGGAGTTTTTTTAAACACCCCAAGATAATACAAGTGCGCGCCAAAATCAAATATTCCTGTGCAACAGTGCAGGCGATTTTTTAAAGGGTCATGAGATGCAATGAAGAGTGGCTCCAAATAAAAAATCCCTCCGCCCTTTTGATAGGCGGAGGGATTTAATTGAATGCATTTACCGGAAAGGAATGCTTTGTATCCTATTTGCTTCCTCCCGGATTGTTCAACATCTCTTCAATCTTGCTGAGGTTAAAGGCTCCGGGGGTCTGGCTGGGCGGATACTCCTTCATGGTCAGCAAAAACTTGGCTGCAAGACCCTGAATGGGGACGATCACAAAGGGATGGTCCAGGAACCAGTCCTCGTATACGTTGGCGTTGTGTTGCGCTTTCTCAAAGGGATCCCTTTTCAGATTGAACAGCAGGGGGATACGCAATTCGACAAAGGGCTCTCTCCAGACACCAAAAGCTTCGCCGCGGTTCTCCAGGAAAACCACTTTCCAGTCGTCATAGCGTGCAGCAACCACCTGGCCATCATCATTTACGTACCAGAACTCATGCCTGGGAGAAACGTCACTCTTCCCGGAGAGATAATCCAGTTGATTGTATCCATCAATGTAGTTTCGGTACGTGCGGCCGTTGATGGTTGTTCCCTTTAATAATCTTTCCTTTACATCAGTATCCCCTGCAGCTGCAGCAAATGTGGGCAGCCAGTCTTCATGGGAAACAATACCGTTTAAGGTTACTCCTTCAGGGAAGTGGCCGGGCCACTTCACAAAGGTCGGTACCCGGTAAGCGCCTTCCCAGTTTGAATTTTTCTCCGAGCGGAACGGGGTTGTCCCGGCATCGGGCCATGTGTTAAAGTGTGGCCCGTTATCGGTGGAGTACATGACAATGGTATTGTTGGCAATGCCCAGTTCATCGAGCAGGTCCAGCAATTCTCCCACATGCATATCGTGTTCCACCATACCGTCGCCATATTCGTCCTGACCGGAAATGCCGATGTGCTCCTCTTTCACATGGGTCCTGAAATGCATCCGGGTACCGTTCCACCAGCAAAAAAATGGTTCTCCTGATTTTACCTGGCGCCTGATAAAGTCCTTGGCGGCAGCCACAGTCTCATCATCGATGGTCTCCATGCGTTTTTTTGTAAGCGGACCCAAATTTTCAATGGTCTGACCCCCTTTGCCATCGGCTTTTGTTTTCAGGATCCCACGGGGCCCGTATGTTTCAAGGAATGTTTTCCCGTTGGCCAATACCATGTCAGCCGGGTAATCCCTGTGTTCGGGTTCCTCTTCTGCGTTTAAATGGTAGAGGCTTCCAAAAAACTCATCAAAACCGTGCATGGTAGGCAGGTGCTCATCCAGGTCCCCCTGGTGGTTCTTGCCAAACTGTCCGGTTGCATAGCCCTGCCCCTTTAGAACTGTGGCAATGGTCACATCGGTTTTTTGCCAGCCTTCCTTGGCTCCCGGCAAACCCACTTTGGTCATACCCGTACGTACGGGCACCGAACCGTTGAGAAATGCGGCACGACCGGCCGTACAGCTCTGCTGGGCATAATAATCTGTAAAGCCTACCCCCTCGTCGGCGATCCTGTCAATGTTCGGGGTCCGGTATCCCATCATCCCCCTGTTGTTGTGGCTTATATTCCATGTGCCAATATCATCACCCCAGATGACGAGGATATTGGGTTTGCTGTTCTTCTGCCCCATCAGAAGCATTGGGACAATTAAAACCATTATTAAAAATGTCAATCTTTTCATAATACCTGAGTTAAGCACTTTCATTAATTATTTATTCATTTGAAGTTTAACAAGCTGTTTCACCTTTTGTTTACGATCTTCAAACAAAATGGAAGATTATTTTCATGTGATTTCACAATCCGAGAGAGACACTTTCCTGATCTCATAAGGCATTTATCGGAACCTGCCGGATTCTTTTGTTGATCCTTCTTCCTAATATCAGGAGTCTTACAAGCCAAACGGTTCAATGAACATTAGACAGGGGCAGCTTGTTAAAACCAATTAAATTATCCCATTGGAAAAAATGTCAATGATAAAATTCACACCCCTTGCACTTCTTGCCTTTCTCCTGATCATTCACCTGCCATACCGGCTGTCCGGACAAGAGGAATCCGGCCAGCGTCCCCGGATCGGATATGTGTTGAGCGGGGGTGGTGCAAAAGGGATGGCTCATGTCGGGGTACTTAAGGTGCTCGAAGAGGTGGGACTTCAACCCGATTACATCACCGGTACCAGCATGGGAAGCATCATCGGGGGACTCTATTCCATTGGTTATTCTGCAGATGAGATCTCCACCATGATTAAAAACATTGACTGGGGAACCGTGCTGACCAATGAAATACCGGCCAACCAGGTGATCCTCCCCAGGAAACATGAATACAACCGGTACATGTTACAGATGCCGATTTATGGTGGAAAACCCCAGTTACCCTCCGGGCTGATCGAGGGTCAAAAGTTATCCCAGCTTTTCTCCGAGCTTACCTGGAGACAGGCGGGAGTGAATGACTTCCGGGATTTTCCTTATCCATTCGTTTGCATCGGGACTGACCTTCTCAAGGGTGAAATGGTGGAAATGAACTCGGGGGATCTCTCCTCCGCCATGCGAGCCAGCATGGCCATACCCAGTGTCTTTACCCCGGTGGTGCGTGATTCGATCCATATCCTGGTGGATGGTGGGGTGCTTCGCAATTTTCCGGTCCAGGAAGCCATCGATATGGGAGCTGATATCATCATCGGTGTCTATGTGGGATTCGACAGGGAGATGAACCCGGACGAGCTGCGCACCCTCACCAGCGTGATGACCAGAACCTCGCTGATAAGCGGGGCACATGATGTGGAAGCCCAGATCCCAAATGTGGATTACTTCATCGTACCCGACCTGGAGGGGTATTCTGCATCCAGTTTCACGGATGGTGTGGCGATCATGGAAAGGGGTGAAGCCGCTGCCAGGTTGCAGATCGACCGATTGAGGGCCCTTGCCGATTCGGTGAACGGAATTCAGGCCCCGCCGGAAATCCAACCGCTTCCTGCCAACGATTCAATATTGATCACTGAGATTGTTGTGGAGAATTCCAGGCCTTCCATGACCCGCTTCATCATTGAAAAATCGGAGCTGGAATCCGGGAGCTGGATCACCCCTGAGGAATTGAACCGGGGAATAGACCGCCTTTTCGGGACCCTGTTCTTTGACCGGATCGACTATGGCTTTGTGGCGCTTGAAGAGGGCAGCAGGCTGGTGTTCAGAATCAAGGAGAAACCAAGCTCCACGCTCAATGTGGCGATTCATTATGATAATTTCTATAACCTTGGCCTGGTCCTTAACTATACCCTGTTGAATTCCCTTACAGATGGTTCGCGGGGCAGCATTTCCCTGGATATCAGCGGGAGCCCGCAATTAAGGGCAACCTATGATTTTCAACTGGGCAAAAAGAGAAGTTTCATGACTTCGGTTTTCTTCGACGCAGAGAGGCAGACAATCCCGTTCTTTTCAAACAATGTGGATATAGGTAATTATCATCACAGTTATCAGCGGGGCGGTATGGCTCTCAGGCAGTTGCTGGGAACCAACAACCAGGTTGGGGTGGAATTCTACTACCGCTCTTCAACCATGAAGCTCGATGAGAATATCAAAGAGGTACGGCCCGAGCTGGTTTACCTTGACAAGTTCATTTACCGTGGGCCGGAACTGGCTTTCAAGTATCAATTGAACAGCTTTGACAACGAGATGTATCCCACCCGGGGAGGAATGATCGACCTTGAATACCGGCAGGCCTTTCAGACAAACTTTGTCTCAAAATATCAATGGCCTGACAGCCTGAATTTCCTCGATCCAAATACCTCTGAGATCATGGATCCCTACTGGCGGGTGAATGCCCATTTTGAGAGCTTCCTTCCCATGGGAAAAAAGGTCTCACTGAACACCGCATTCTCCGCGGGGATTTCAGACAATGACAAACCATTTACAGATAACTATTACATTGGCGGTTACCGCTACAACCTGAGGCCGAACCAGGTGCCCTTTGTGGGTCTGAACCTCAATGAAACTCTGAACGGCAACTATCTGAAGGAAAAGATTGCGCTTCAGATGGAGGTGATTCCCAAATTGTATGCTTCAGTGCTGGCCAATATCCTCATCGTTTCAGATGATATCACCACCTTCCTGGATGAGATCCTCTCCTGGGATGAACAGACCCGGTACTTCGGACTCGGGGCCGGATTTACCTACAAAACACCCATTGGTCCCCTGTCGGTATACCTGGGATCAAGGACCGACCTCTGGAATCCTGTATGGTATCTCAACTTAGGTTTCACATTTTAATAATTGAACCTGGCCTGGATCACCCGCGCTTATCCAGGACTGGAACTATTGCATTTTTTTTTAAATTCGAGCATTCAATTCGATCAGATTTTTGATTTGTAAATTTTTGTCCAGTGAAGCATATGATCAAAATATCACGGTTTGCCCGCGTATTTATCCTGGCTACCGCTGTTCTGTGGATCATAAATATGATTGTGCCTGCCCAGCCACCCATTCGCATCCTTCCCCTGGGCAACTCCATTACCTATGACGAAAACAGCCTGGATAAAACAAATCCAAGGCCTGTGGGTGACAGAATTTCATACAGGTATAAATTGTTTCAGTTGCTTTATGCAACCGGATGGAACTTTGATTATGTGGGGAGTGAAAACAGCGGTTATAACTACTTTCTTCACTCAGAATATGATGACAATGCCGGATTCCCTGGCATTGAAACCTGGCAGCTGACCCATTTAATCAATACAGGATATAATTACAAAACCGGGATCCAGGAGAGCACGGGTCCATACCTGAATTCCTACCCGGCAGATATCATATTGCTGCACATTGGCACCAACAACCTCATTGAAAGCCCATCCGATGTGAAAGCGCTTCTGGATACGATCCGGTCCTTTAACAGTTATGCCCATATCCTTGTGGCCAGAATCATCAACAGGCAAACCTACCATCCCTCCACAACAGTTTTTAACAACAATGTGGAGGCCATGCTTCTTTCAAGGGGAGATCCCCGCATCAGAATGGTCAATATGGAGACGGGTGCCAATATCAATTATTCCACGGATATGGTTGACAACCTGCATCCCAATCCGGCCGGATTCGACAAAATGGCTTATCAATGGTTCGAAGCCATCGATGACCTGAATCAGGCACCGGAAACCTCATTCATTCCTGAACAACTAAGCAGCGAAGGCACAGCATTTCCCGGCTTAATCCTGGATGACTTTGTCTCTGATATTGAGGATCCCGATGAATTGCTTTCCTGGACGTTTTCTCAGCAACCCGGATCCCACCTGCAGGTATCAATTGATCAAAACCGGATATTACATGCCGTTCCCCTTGAAGGGTGGCATGAATCCGAAACAATAAAACTCAGGGTGGAAGATTCCGGAAACGGCGCATTCCCGAAAACTGATTCTGCAGAGGTTCTTTTTACCATCAATGATCCTCCCGTGATTACCTCCTCTCCACCGGTTTCTGATATTCATGTTGAGGAAGAATACCAGTACATGATGACCGCTATGGAT
Source organism: Bacteroidota bacterium (assembly GCA_024640885.1). Lineage (GTDB taxonomy): Bacteria > Bacteroidota > Bacteroidia > Bacteroidales. Next base: position 22,166 of record JAHEEC010000049.1, read on the forward strand.
GTGGATGAGGAGGACCTCCTTACTTTTACTCCCATCACCGTTCCCGGCTGGCTCAGCATCGATCCGGAGGTTGACACCCTGATCCTCCGGGGTATTGCGTCATGGGACGATATCGGATCAAATTCAATTGTGATCATGGTGAGCGACGGACATTATGAAGTCTTTCAGGAATTCACCGTGGAAGTGCACTATCCCACCGACATACTGGTGGATCATATTCCTGTACGCAGGATCTATCCCAATCCCGCAGATCATGAAGTTATCATCCACACGGGAAGTGATGGGATATATACTATTGAAATTGCTTCATTGAAGGGACAACTGCTCCGCAGTACAGAAATGAAGGGGATGTCCTGCAGGCTGGACCTTTCATTCCTCCAGAAAGGAACCTACTTCATTACCGTTCGGTCGAAAGACCATGTCACCACAGAAAAGATCATCAAGTTGAATTAATTGGATGATTTCCTCCTGAGGGCTGCAACTTCCTTCTTCGCAGCTTCAAGGTCGATCAGGAAATCTTCCCTGGAGTGCAGTTTTACATAGGTGGCATCACCCATGGTCCGTCCAGCCACCACATCGCTGTACCAATGCACATTGCAGACACTCCTGCTTTCTCCAAACTCCACCCCCCTCACCAGGATCATATCCGATTTTTCAGGAAATACCTCGGCGAGGATCAGGGCCCAGGTCCATCCGATGGCCGTATGCCCCGAAGGGTAAGATCCATCCTTTTGAAGATATTCCTCATCCTCCGGAGTGCAGGTGGGGACCCCGTTGACCATAAAGGGCCTCAACCGGTTATAATGGTTTTTCGCCATGTATGTTGAGAGCGCAGCGTCGGTCAGGCTCCTGCGGAGGATCATATAGAGGTTGGGGGTATGCTCTTCAGAGATCTGCAGGTCAAGCACGCGGTTAAAGGACTCTGTAGCTTCCGGAAATTGAAGGACGGCATCCCTCGCAGCCAGTGCTTTCCGGGCAGTATCGTTGCTGGTGAGATATTTTTCCGCCATCTCTTCATCCAGTTTCATGGCCGTGCTTCCTTCCTCCGGGGGCGGGGGAAGTATCAACAGGCTGCTGGGCATCTGAGATAAGGGAATATAACCCTCCAGCAATCCGGGCTGTATCTCTTTGATATCCTTGGTAAGAGAGGTGCCGGGAGCACAACTTTGCAGCATCAGTGCCAGGGTCGCAATAACGGAAAAGTATTTAACAGTAGTTTTCACGTGAAATTAATTTAAGGGATTACCAAAAGATTAAAACAAAATAAGATCTGCAATGTTTAATACAATGCATGTTTAAAAGATAGCAAAAATGAAATTCAAATACCTGCCCTTGCTGTTGCTCGCCCTTATAGTTTCAGCCTGCGGGCCCACCCAGAGGATCACCAGCACCTGGATCAATCCCGAGTCCGGGGACAACAGTCCTTACAAGTCAATTTTCGTCATTGTCCTTTCACCGAACAAGGCAACCAGTTTTTCAGTGGAGGACCGCCTGGCCGGTATCATTGCATCAAGGGGCCAGAAGGTGGTGCTGAGCACTTCCGTATTTCCACCGAATCTCTCCATCTCCGAAAACTTCACCCGCGAGCAAATGGCGGAGGCCATCAAAAGAACCGGGTGTGATGCGGTATTTGTCATTGCCCTGCTGGATGTAAAAACCGTCGAGTCCTATCACCCCGGTATGGCATATTATCCCATGAATTATGGCATGTATGGCAGCTATTATGGATATTATAACTACTACTATCCACAGGTTTATTCTCCAGGTTACTATTCAAGCGATAATACCTATTACATCGAGAGTAATTTCTATGACCTTGAGATGGACAAGCTCTTATGGTCCATCCAGTCCGAAGCCTATAACCCCTCCAGCCTGGATAGCTGGTTTGACAGCTATTCCAATGACCTGCTTAACGAACTGAAGAAACAGGGCCTGATTGAAGGCAAACCTTCAAATTTACCCCTTCATTAAACCCGCATCACGGGAATTCCGGCGATTTTGATCACTGGTAGGAAAATTGCAAAAACCAACCTGCTTTGAACCCGGAACAGGTTCTGTCAGATAAGAAAAAGAGGACGCCCTTTGGGGGCATCCTCTGATTCCTGGTCTGAAAATAATAGCCTTACAGTTTATAATTGTTCCTGTACTTATAGTGGTTCAACCTGTGACCGGCTGCCTCCTGGTCATCCACGAACTGATTGGTGGCCGGGTTCCATTTTACCGGTCTTTGAAGTTCAGTGGCAATATTACCCAGGCAGCAGGCGATGGCTGTGCTGGCACCCACCTCGATGGGAGCGATGGGATCCACCCTTGACCTGACACTGTCAATGAAGTTAAACATGTGCCCAGCCCTTTGTTCAAAGGCATTGCCACCGCCTTCGCGGGCGGCTTTCTGCATGGCCTCCCACATTTTTTGCCGCTCTTCCCTGGTCATCTGACGGGGACGCATCCCGGCAATCTCCGGCGGGATCAGTTCCGGCTTGGAGCAGGCGATATATCCACGAGCCACTTCAATCCAGCCATCGGTTCCGATAAACTTGATGCCTTGTGAACCAGGCATGTCCTCCAGGTAGGGTTGTTCGGTCATGACCACCCCTGTCAGGTATTTAAACGTCAGGTATTCCTGGCCGTTATATCCTTTCGGAATAATCTCACTGGGGCCGGATCCATCCATCCCGATGGCCGCCTGGGCAATATCAAACATGTGGGCACCCCAGTCGGCAGTGAATCCATTGCCGGTTTCCCGGTACCAGCGCCACGCTCCCCAGAGCTCCTCGTTTTTAGGAGGATCCAGGCTGATGGGGGGGCACAGGTCGGAATGATAATGGATATTGCTATCATTTAAAGGACCGAGCCACAGGTTCCAGTTCAGGTTTTGTGGAACAGCCATTTCGGGAAGATCCAGTGGTTTAGGAGGATCACCCACTTTGGCATATATTTTCTCAATATGACCGATCGATCCGTTTTGAACCAGTTCAATGGCCTTCTGAAACTCAGCACTGGAGCGTTGCTGGCTTCCAACCTGAACTACCCTGTTGGTCTTGTCGGCCACATCTTTCATTTTCAGGGCTTCCTGGATGGTAAACGAAAGTGGCTTCTGTACATAGACATCTTTTCCAGCCTTGCAGGCATGAATGGTTTGCAGCGCATGCCAGTGGTCGGGGGTTACGATTTCAACGGCATCGATATCTGACCGTTCCAGGATATCCTCGTACCTTTCATACATGTCGCAACGCTGTACCATCCCTTTCTCTTTTTGCCAGGCCTCCACAAGCTTCCTGAAACGAACCTGTTTCATGCTGTCCACATCACAAACGGCGGCAATCTGGACACCCGGGACCGATGAAAAGCCCCTGAAATCATTCAATCCCTGTTGCCCTGCACCTATGAATCCCATCACGACCCTGTCGCTGGGAGCGATGCGCATACCTTTGATCGTAAAACTGGGAAGGATGGTGAGTCCTGTTAACCCTAAGGCCGACAATCCCAGGAATTTACGCCTGTCAATGCCCTGTTTTTCCTTTTTTTCCATGAAAATGAGTTTACAAATTTCGATTATTAGATTTTTAAGTGGACTATCCTGGCAGTTGGCCGGGAGAAATCATCGATTTCAGGCATTCAAGGTAATAAATGTTTTGGATATCAGAAACGGACAATTTGACCCTGGTTTTATGCTTTCGCCAAGCCCTGATTTTGGTGTCAGACACTCTCAACAATACCCACAATATCAATAACTTTTAACTTAATGACCGCTCGGTTGTTATATTGATATTTGTTTTAATTTTGCTACCCCTAATTCAGTGGAACATTTAATGGCAGAAGATATCCTGAATACGCAATTTGAAAGATTGAATGCGCAACTCATGGCTCTGGATAGTTTGTTTATCAGCCATCTCAATCAGGAGCACTTCACTCATTCCGAACTCCTGCAAGCGATCCACGATCATTTGAAAACCATCGCCGATAAGACCCCCGTGATGGAGGAAGGAATAGAACGAAATGATCAAATTGCCAGCATGCATCTTCAAATTCTGGAGGATCTTAATAAGCATTACACGTCCATCTCCTCCGATTCCTTTCTAAATAAAATCATTGACGAATATACCATTGCCGCAAACCAGTATCTTGAAAATTGCCCTGAGATACTGAGCATTGAATACCCCATTGATTCATTCAAGGCGATAGATGGTGCCCCCTTCAGGGTAAAAACATCTTACAAATTTGAATCAGGATTTATAAAATTTCAGAGGCTCTCCCGTAAAACCGCCAATTTCTTCCGCCGGCGATCAAAGCGCAGGGAAAATAAATCCGAAACCAGGATACTCAAGGTTCACTTCAGAAAACTGATCCAGGGATATTTCTTTCCCACTTATGTGGATCAAATCAGCAAAATGGTCAAAGAGAGCCGAAAGCATCTGATGGAATCCTGTCTGGGTCTCTTTGAATTCGAGTATGCATTCATGCAAAATGGTTATTCGATCCAGGCGGAAGGGTTGTCAGGGTTTGAAATGAATCCCATCAATTTGAATGTTTCCATGCCCTCCGGAGTGCTTGATGAACACAAAAAAGAACTCGAGGTGCTTATCATGAGGTCCGGGATGATATTCTCCATGAATCTCTGGCGGGATATGGGACGGACAATTGATTTCAAAAAGTCTCGTGAGGGCCTGGCCAGGTTAAGCAGATCCTGGCAAAGCACTTTTTTTGCATTTTTTGAGGACTGGCGATTTCGTGAACAGCTATTTACATATATGAATGCTGTGCATTCGGCTCATCTCCATGTGGAGTCGATCTATTCCCAGAGAATCAAAAATTCCCTCCTCCCGGAAGTGGAGAAGCAACTGGAAAATACTTCCAAAATGTTGAGCCGGTTGCCTGATCCTGACACTGCGGATATGGAGAAAATCAGGAGTTTTTTTGTCTCGGAGCTGTATACCCTGAAAAAGGGAAAAACAAGTGAGCAACAGCAGGAATATGTGCGGCAGGCAGCTGAAGATCTTCCGAAACTGCTAAAAAAACTTGAAAATGATTTAACTGAAAAACTGGAGATTTTTTCTCAAAAAGTAGGAGTTGTCAGCAATCCAAAATATATCAACGGGGTAAAACCTTCCGAGATCTATTATTTCTCACCGGGCGAATTCATAGAATTTGAATGCATCAGGGATTTTCGGAAAGAGTTGGCTGTTCAAAGTAGCGCACTGGCAGATGAACTTGATACAATCATCAATGAATTTGGTGAATATGACCAGATCATCGACTTCTACCTGGACTCCACCATATCAATGACCGAAAAGCCTGGAATGACCGAAAATGAGATCCTATCTTTCTTCAGGGATGGTTTGCAAAGGTTGTTAAAAATAACCGGCAGGATTTCAGAATTGCTCAACGGGCTGCAAACCGAAACACTGGCTGAGCTTTCGGCCCTGCTTGAGAAGTATATTGAAAAAGTTGCAGAACTCGATGACAATGATAACATCATTAATATTTATGCACGGCTGTTAAAGTCTAAAGCCATTGCTGAATCAAGGAGCAACCGAAAGAAACTTTCAGAATTTTCAAAAAGAAGCTATTCCGGGGTTGCAGGTGCAGTGAGCAGCCATACCAGGTGGTTAAGATCATCATATTCCGATCTGAAAAAGAGACTCAGAATTGACTCCCACCCCGAACCCATATCATCACACATTTCCAACTACCTGACTCATATACAACAAAGGATCTATAAACTACCTTTGATTTACCAGCATCTTTTTGAGAATGTGCCCATCAAGGAGTTCAACCTGTTCCTTGCAAGGGAAGCTGAGATCGACAGCCTCAACACAGCCTATAACGACTGGTTAATAGATAATTTTGCAGCAACGCTGGTGGTAGGCGAAAACGGAAGCGGTAAATCGTCACTGCTTTATTATTATTCAAAAACCTTAAAATCAAATTACGGGATCTTGTCATTCAGGGTATCCGATTTCTATTACACAGAAAGCGATTATTACAGGCTCGTTCGTGAAATTTTTGGCCAGGATGACCTTACAGATGATCAGTCCATTTCTGATTTCATCTCCTCTTTCAAAGAGCGCCGGATTGTCATCATCGATGGCCTTGAACGGTTGTTTTTGAGAAAAGTGAATGGTTTTACGTGTTTGCAGAAACTGCTTTCACTGATCGTTTCAACCAATCATCAGATATTTTGGATCTGTTCCTCAGCCAAGTACGCATCGGGGTATTTAAATAAAACCATAGCCCTTTACGAACACTTTGATTATACCATCAATGTGGACAACCTGAACAGCCAGCAGGTTCGGGATATTGTTCTGAAGCGCAATCGTTTGAGCGGTTATGAGATAACCTACTCAATGGGGGACATCTCCGAAGGACATGCCAAATCAAAGGTTTTAACCCAGGGTGAATTGGAAGATAAGTTTTTTCTGGAGCTCAATGAATTTGCCGGTAGCAATATAGGTCTTTCTCTGAACTTCTGGCTTCAGTCGATCCATTCCGTTGAGGAAGAACATATTGAAATGGGTGATTTTATGGCCCCCGATTTTGGATTCCTGGAAAATATCTCCCCTGAAAAAGCATATACGCTGCTGGTGGTGGTGATGCACGGAAAAATATCTGTGGAGCATCATGCACAGATTTTCAGCCAGAAGAGGGAAAAAAGTTACAAAGTATTGACCATTTTAAAGGAGGACTCCATCCTTGTGAAGAAGGGAGAATATTACATTTTAAATGGCATCCTCTTTCGCCATGTGGTCAGGGTATTAGGAAACAGGAACTTAATATATTAAAGACCAATGAAAATTCGTCCGAAAATAACAATGGTGACCCTGTTCTTTGCCTTATTTAGCAATGCTGTGATTGCGAATACGGCCGATACCATCGCAGTTGACACCACCGCCTCAACTATGAAGCTGATTGCAAATGTGGCGACGGAAACAAAAGAAATGTCCGGATATTTTTCATTTTCGAAACTTTTGATCAGCATCATCATCCTGGTCCTCACCTATTTCTTCCTGCGAATCATTTCGGTCCTTTTAACGGTCTGGGGAGAAAGAACCACCAAACACCGGATCACCATCAAGGGATTTATTCCCGTGGTCAGAATTCTTGCATGGATGGGCTCTCTCTCTTTTATCGTGGTGGCGGTCTTTCGTCCACCCATGGCATCCATTCTCGCTTTCACAGCATCCATCGGTGTGGCCATTGGTTTCGCTGCCCAGGACCTTGTAAAGAATATTTTCGGCGGCATCATCATCATCACAGATAAACCTTTTCAAATTGGAGATAAAATACAAATTGGAGATCACTACGGGGAGGTGATCAATATTGGACTCCGTTCCACACGGATCACTACTGCCGATGACAGCATGGTAAGTGTACCCAACGCTGAGGTGATGAGCCAGGCCGTTTCAAATGCCAACTCGGGGGAAGATAACTGCCAGGTGGTTACTGAAATATTTCTGCCGCTGTCAGCTGACCTTCAGAAGATCAGGCAAACTGCCATTGAGGCTGCCCAGGTGTCCAGGCATATTTTCCTCAACAAACCTATTTCAGTGCTTTTTTTCCAGGAGCACATTGGTCATAAGGTGATGCTCAAAGTGAAAGTAAAGGCTTATGTAAATGACATCAGGAATGAATTTGCATTTAAAAGTGAGATCACCGAAACCCTGACCAATGAGTTTCTGGATTACTACAAAGAGGACCCCGCAAAAAATAGTGAGTTCAGTTAACAGGT
>JAHEEC010000258.1 GCA_024640885.1 Bacteroidota bacterium
TACCCTTCGAAGATCATGCTGGTTGGTGAATACGGTGTGGTGCTGGGGGGAAGCGCTTTGAGCATCCCATTTGAAAGGTTCGGAGCAAAGGTATGCAGCTCCCGACAAATTCCGAAAGGGAAGGAAGCGGAGGCCGCAGGGTCATTCCAGGCCCTTAAAGAGTTATTAGGTTATATCCGCCAATTGCCTGCGGGCACTTTTCATGCAGCACCCGACCTGGAACAATTCGAGTCAGCCCTGAATAAATACTGGCTGGAGATGACCATACCCTTGGGCTATGGGCTGGGGAGTTCAGGGGCAGTAAGTGCAGCGGTGTATGATCTCTTCTTTCCGGAGGCCAGGGATCTTGCCCTCCCCCATCAAAAGGAGGACCTGGCCGCCATTGAATCCTTTTTTCACGGGCGGAGTTCAGGGGTGGATGCACTCACCTGTTTTGCTGGTACCCCCCTGCATTTTTACGAAGATGGCACCATCGAAAAGGTTCAGTTCAACCCGGTCCGATTGCCATTGGGATACCGTTTTTTCCTGCTGGATTCGGGTCACCGGTTCGATACCGGCCCCCTGGTGGGGCACTTCCTTAAACAGATGGAAAAACAGGCATTTGCCTCCTCCATCAGGAACGAGTACCTCCTCTTTAACCGGAAACTGATCGATTCCCTGCTGGGTAAAACTGAAACGGACCCGGGACTGCTGGTAAGGGTTCTTTCCGACTTCCAGCTCACCCATTTTCGGAAAATGATCCCATCCAATATGATCGATCCCTGGATCGAGGGTCAGATCTCCAACGAGTATTACCTGAAGTTAAACGGGTCGGGGGGTGGATTCATACTGGGGATCACCCACCATAGCAGCATGAAAAACCTGGAGGAGCGATGGAGGGAGAAGCTGATCTGGATTGAATAATCCCTATTTCGCCGAAGCCGCAACGGAGCAGGCAGGAGTCACTAACCGGTCCAGACTCATGGATGGTTCGGGAATCCAAAAAAGAAGCCACCCCAGGCGAATGGGGCGGCCTCTGAAGATCTCCGGATGGATCATCCCGATTATTGAACTCTAATTGAAGACAATTTTAAGGTGGGCAATGGAAATTGGATTGTATGGCGACAGGCGCAGGATCCTTTCCGCCAATGGCAGGAACTCCTCTCCCGGTGCTTCACCACCCTGTATGAATCCATCCTTTCCAAAATAACCGGGAGCCTCGGTGTTGGCAAGCCAGGCATTCAATAATTCATCGCTGGCATTGGGCCAGACACTTTTCACCTCGTTGAAGAGCACGTTATAAACTGAATACTCCTCCAGCAGAACCGCACGCCGCTCTGAATCAACCCTGCTCAACGGCAATCCAACTTCGGCAACACCAATCTCCCTGGTCTCAGATCCGGCGGCCACAAAAGCCCAGTTATAACCTACCTTCTCCGTTAGAAACTTGGCATTGGGATGGCTTGAGTTTCCATAGAGATCCACAAAATCTCCCTTTTTACCGACAAACATTTTCATTCCGTTCATGGCAAAAGGGGCCAGCAAAGGATCCACAACCGGCATATCCGCAATGGAAACGATCATATGGCGATCATAACCAAGCTCACCGGCACCGCTATAATCGATCCTGAACATGGCATCGCCCATACGGTTCTCATTGGTACGATCCAGGTTATAGGGTTTGATGAGGGTTACCCCCTCATTGGGGCGCTTGTTCCAGAACAACTGCATGGCCTTGCCACCATCTTCGTTCCCTTCAGATTCGGCATCGGTGATGGTCAGTCCCCACTCCCAGATCTGATCCTCAAATTCCGGACCCTCCACGACCACAAGATTCTTAACGCGTCCGTCATCATCGCTTACATAAGTGAGGGTGATGACATTTTCAATTTTATAGGTCCTCAACCCCCAGATCACATGTTTCACCAATCTCGCCGAATGCTCCCCGGCGTGAATAAAAAATGTGAGGTGACGGTATATCTCTCCACCCTTCAGGGTGTCTATTGCGGCGCTCTTTTTTGCGGTGACATCCTGAGAAAGGGCAACAGGTATATCCACCGTGAGCTCATCGGGTAGTATTCCTTCTTCCAGTGCAGGTCCTTCATAGCTGTTCTCACACGCATTGAAGATCATTGCTCCAAGCAGGATGGCAACGAACGAATAGAATGATAACTTTTTCATGATTTCCATTTTTTAGTGAATTGATAAAAGCTGTTTCACCATTAGCACACCATACCCCCATCCCCACCCCTACGGAAAGTGGAAATTTTTTTGAAAAGACCCCACAAATGATTGATAATTAGGCTTATTTTTCGAGCGGTTCTGCTCTAATCTGACAACCAGAATACATCAAAATCGAGCAACCATTTCACCAGCTTCCTGGCTTCCCCCGAAAGATTGAACTGTTC
>JAHEEC010000125.1 GCA_024640885.1 Bacteroidota bacterium
GTGGTCCAACCATGCCAGATTCTTTTAATTCCCATTATTTTGTCTTTTAACAGATAAATAACCGCTGGATCAACCCACCCTGCCGGATTTCCCGGCATTACAAAAAGAGAAGTGGCAGATGCGGCGAGTCACCCTCATAAAATTAATCCATTCGCCAATGAATTCAAAGCTTTCTTATATTCACAGCAAAATATGAACTGGTGAACAGAAAAATCCTGGAGCTGGCCATCCCCAACATCATCAGCAACATCTCCATCCCTTTGCTCGGGATCGTGGATATGGCACTGATGGGGCATATGGAATCGGATGACTACATCGGGGCCATCGCACTGGGATCCTTGATTTTTAACTTTATTTACTGGGGACTGGGATTCCTTCGCATGGGCACCAGCGGGTTCACGGCCCAGGCAAGGGGCAGGCGCGATTTGCCGGAGATGATCCTCGTATTCTCCAGGGCCGCCTTCATAGCCCTGTTGATGAGCATGCTGTTGCTGCTCCTCCAGAAACCCTTGGAAATCATGAGTTTCCTGGTCCTGAAAGGGGAGTCACATGTGGAACAACTGGCCATGGACTATTTCAGGATCCGCATCTGGGCTGCACCGGCTGTACTTGGTCAGTTCGCACTGCTCGGGTTCTTCCTGGGAATGCAAAATGCCAGGTTGCCCATGGTGGTGCTGGTGGCTGCCAACCTGATCAACATCGCCTGCAATTACTTTTTTGTCATCAAACTGGGAATGGGTGCCAGTGGGGTGGCCCTGGGGACAGTGATCGCACAGTACAGTGGTTTGCTCATCGCCATGTACTTTTTCAGGAGATATTTCAGCCGGCTTTTCAAATACTGGTCGTTGAAAGCCACCACCCGGTGGAGTGAACTGAAAAACTTCCTGGCAGTCAACAAAGACATTTTCATACGGACCATGTGCCTGGTGGTGGTCTTTTCCTTTTTTACAGCCCGGTCGGCCAGCGTGGATATGGCCTCGGAAGGGGAAGAGACCATCCTGGCGGTGAACTCACTGTTGATGCAATTCTTCATGTTCTTCTCTTTTCTGATTGACGGATTTGCACATGCTTCTGAAGCCCTCACCGGCAGGTTTATCGGAGCCGGTCAAAGGAGATCACTGGAAAAGTCCATCCGGCTGCTGTTCAGGTGGGGAACAGGGATCAGTATCTTTTTCACTGCCATATACCTGGCAGGGGGAGGTGTCATTTTCCGCCTGCTGACCGACAACGCAGATGTGATCTCCAATGCAAAACCCTTCTTCTTCTGGGTGGTCATGGTACCCATGGTCTCATACACCGCTTTCCTCTGGGATGGGATCTATATAGGCGCCACCGCAGGAAAGCAGATGCGGAATGCCATGCTGATCGCGACCCTGCTGGTATTTTTTCCTGCCTATTTGCTGGCAGGCCGGCTGCTTGGAAATCATGGTTTGTGGCTTGCATTCATCCTTTTCATGATTGCCCGGGGAATCACTATGCAGCTGATGTCACGCAGGGCCGTCTATTCAAAAGTATCCTGAGTTACCCCGCCGGGTTCTTTTTATTGTTACTTTTGATGCAGGAATACCATGCGCAATTGAAAGATTTTTTTTTCATAAGCTTTGAAGGGCGGACTCCCCTGGTGGCAACGGCAATTCATGACGGTCACAGGCTCGGTGAGCCCCTTGAAAAGCGCTGTGCGCTCACCGATGCCCAGCGCCTGAGGGAGGAGGATCCCTTCACCGGAACATGGACGGCCATTGCGGACAACCGCCTCATCGCCCATCATTCCCGGTTTGAAGTGGACCTGAACCGGCCTCCCGACAAGGCCATCTATCTGGAACCAGGGGATGCCTGGGGATTGAATGTCTGGCACACCCGGCCGTCTGCCGAAATGCAGGCGTTGACCATGAAGGAGTATGCAAACTTCTATGACAGGGTGCATGAAAAACTCACCGGCCTCACCGGGAAGTTCGGAAGTGTGGTGGTCCTTGACCTTCACAGTTATTGTTATCGCCGCAATGGACAGGATGCTCCGCCCGAAGAAGATGCCTTAAATCCGGAGATCAATGTGGGTACAGGGACCATGCCCCGGGAAAACTGGGCCCGGCTGGTGGACCGGTTCATGGGTGACCTGAGGCAGTTTGACTTTCAGGGCCGATCGCTGGATGTGAGGGAAAATGTGAAGTTTAAAGGGGGATATTTTCCAAGATGGATCCACGAAAATTTCAGGGACTCCGTTTGTTGCCTCTCCATTGAAGCAAGGAAGTTTTTCATGGATGAGTGGACCGGGGAACCTTATCCGGATGTGATCAAAACCGTTGGAGAAGCACTGCGATCCACCCTGCCCGGAATCCTGGAGGAGTTATCATTCCGGGAACAATAATTGCCAAAAAGGGTCGATGTAATGAATTTTACCAGGGCTAAACTTACTTCAGAAATTACCGCCGAATTTGTGCAGGAGATCAGTGCCCGACTCTCCGAAGACAAGCAGGTGAGAAGGACACTCCCGGGCCATGGAAGGCTTCATATCGACCGCAAGATCCCCTTCCTGGTGGTTTACCGCCATCCGCTGTCAAGGGTGGATGAGGGCACGGAGAACCTGATCAAAGGGGAGGCATCCTACCTGGTGGCTCCCTCCTCCCCGAAATACAGGGCAGGGATCAGTTCCCTGGTAAAGGCGGTGGTGAAGACCCTTTCCCGGGTACCCGGCGCATTCCTGATTATCGAGGTCTGGAGCCGTGAAGCGCCTCCGAGGATCTTCGACGAGGAGAATGAGAGAACCGCTCCCTCCTTCCGGATCTTTGTGCCGCCCGACCGGATCCCCGCGGAAGCGGTGGAGTCAATGAAAAAATCGCTCTCCGCTGTCGCCATCTCAAAGAACAAAGCTGCAGTGAGCACCGTTTTTTCCCACAGGACCTGGCCCGAACGGTTTGTTCCCCTGATCTCTGCAAAGGATATAAAAAATTACAATTGTTTCCTGATCGGGCTGGAGGTCTCTTCCATCTATCGGAATCCCGAAAACGGTGAGTTATACCCTCTGGTGCTCAGGAAAATTCACCGGGGAATGTCAAGGGCTCTGCAGCAGAGTGCCTTTGCCTTCTCTCACCAGAATACCACCACCCGGCCCCCCAACTATAAATCGCTGGGCAGGCGCGCCGTGGTAAAGGCCGTCTGGGAGGTGGATAACAGGCTGGCAGAGATCAGCAATGAATTTGAATTCCTGCTGCTGGTCACTCCCATCAACATTGAACAGTCGTGGACAAAGTTCAGGTCCTGCAAATGCAACTGCGAGCCGGTCTTCTATTACCGTCCCATACCCGTGGATCCATCTGTGCTCAAGAGAAAACTCTATGAGATCCCCTTTGACAGGATAGAGGATCCCAGTCTCGCCTCCATCTTTCACGAAAAACTTGTGGAAATAGAGATGAAATTCTCCATGCTCAGGGACAGGAACACCAGGAATTTCTTTTACGGGAGCATGCAGCTTTTCGGTGAAATTGATGATGAGCTGGTGCAGCTTTCCGACAGGATCCTGTCGACCATCTCTCCCAAGAGCAGGGAATTTTCCGGACGGAAGATCGTCCCCGCCGCCCACTTTGCGGATCGGGCAAGGGAAGAGATTGAGCGCTACCGCAAGATCGTACCGGGCATGAACAGCAAAGTGGTGATCAGGGATGACATCACGGGATTAATGGTCTCCAACGGCAATCTTTTTATCGGAAACAAGGTGAAGATTGCTCAATCGAGGGTGGAGGCGCTGATCCAGCACGAGGTGGGTACTCATGTGCTGACCTATGTAAACGGGCGCAACCAGCCCTTCCAGCAATTGTACTGCGGTCTTGCCGGAAGCGATGAGTTGCAGGAAGGACTGGCGGTGCTTTCAGAATACCTGGTGGGCGGACTGAGTCCTCCCAGGTTCCGCCTGCTGGCAGGGCGGGTTATTGCCGCCCACATGCTCATCAACGGAGCCACCTTTATTGATACATTCAGGGAGCTGCACGACAGCAGGGGATTTTCACAGCGCACCTCCTTCATCATTACCTCCAGGATCTACAGGGGCGGAGGTTTTACCAAGGATGCCATCTACCTGAGGGGATTTGTGAACCTCTTAAAATACTTGCGGAACGGGGGAGAACTGGCCCCCCTGATGATCGGAAAGATTTCCATGGAGGATGTGAAAGTCATCCAGGAACTTCAGCTGCGCAAGGTATTAAAACCTCCGGTGTTGTTGCCCCAATACCTTGAAAATCCCAAATCCTTGTTAAAACTGGCCGATATCAAGGCAGGAACCCGTATATTTAAGATTATTTAAAAGATTTATGATGAAAATAGGATTTGTAGTAAATGACGTTTTTACAGAGCAAGCAGGATATACCACCACGCGCCTTGGCATGTGGGCCGTCAACCGGGGTTACGAGGTCTGGGTCATTGGCCTGGGCGATTTTGCATATGACCCGGACGAGAATATCAGGGCGAGGGGTTACACGGTGCCAAAAAGAATTTATAAAACCACCGAAACCTATCTGAAGGCCCTCCAGTCCAGATCAAACCCTGCTGAACGCATCACGGTGGATGACCTGGATATCCTGATGCTCAGGAGCGATCCGGCCAATGAAATTGGATCACGGGCCTGGGCCGCCACAGCAGGCATCAATTTCGGCCGCATCGCCATGCGGCACGGGGTCATCGTGCTGAACGACCCCAACGGATTGGCCAAGGCATTGAATAAAAGCTACTTTCAGCTTTTCCCGGAAGAAGTGAGGCCCCAGACCATGATTACCCGCGACCTGGGGGATATCAAACATTTTGCCAGTGAGCACGGAGGAAAGATCGTCCTGAAACCCCTTCAGGGTTCGGGGGGCTCGGGTGTTTTCCTTGTGAACCCGGAAGACAAAAGCAACCTGAACCAGATTGTGGAAGCGCTCCAGAGAGATGGCTATATCATCGTCCAGGAGTACCTGCCGGCTGCCAATGAAGGGGATACCCGGCTTTTCATGATGAATGGGGCCCCTTTGCGTTACAAAGGAAAATACGCAGCCTTCAGAAGGGTCAGGTCCGGGGACGACATGCGGAGTAACATCCATGCCGGCGGAAGGTTGCGTGAAGCTGAAATTACCAGCCAGCATCTTCAGCTGGCAGAGATTGTCCGTCCCAAGCTGGTACAGGATGGAATGTTCCTGGTGGGACTTGATATTGTGGGCGACAAGCTTATGGAGATCAATGTGTTCAGCCCCGGTGGCCTGGGAAGTGCCCAGAAATTCGAGAAGGTGAATTTCAGCAATGCAGTCCTGGATGCCCTGGAAAGGAAAGTTGAATACATGAGTTATTACCGAAGGAACTTCGATAACGACGAGATGGCCACGCTCTGATACACAATCAGGGCTTCTTCTCCCGCTTGCGTTCGTATTCGTTGAGCAGGATCTTCCTCAACCGGATCGATTTGGGTGTCACCTCCACATATTCGTCCTCACCCACATACTCCAGTGATTCTTCCAGTGAAAATTTCACAGCCGGCGTGATGGATACTTTCTCATCCGATCCCGATGCCCGCATGTTGGTGAGTTTTTTGGTCTTGATTACGTTGACCACCAGGTCATCCTGCTTTGTATGTTCTCCGATCACCTGGCCCATGTAGATCTCTTCGGTGGGATCGATGAAGAATTTCCCCCGGTCCTGTAATTTATCGATGGAGTAGGCGATGGAGGTGCCTGTCTCCATGGCAATAAGGGCACCGTTGCGCTTGCGCACCAGCTCCCCCTTCCAGGGTTCATAACCGGAAAACCGGTGGGAGATCACAGCGTTCCCCTCTGTGGCGGTGAGGATGGGCTGCCTCAGACCGATCAGGCCCCTGGCCGTGATCTTGAATTCCAGGTTCACCCGGTCATCTTTTTTCACAATGTTCAGAATATCCCCTTTTCGTCCTGTGACGATCTCTATGACTTTCCCTGAAAACTCCTCTGAAACGTTAACATAGAGCAGTTCCACCGGTTCATGTTTGTATCCGTTGATCTCCTTGATCACCACCCTGGGTTGTCCCAGCTGCAGTTCGTATCCCTCCCTGCGCATGGTCTCGATCAGGATGGAAAGATGCAGGATCCCGCGTCCATAGACCTGGAGCCGGTCGGGCGAGTCCGTCTCCTCCACCTTCAGTGCCAGGTTCTTTTCAGTCTCTTTGAACAAACGGTCCCTCACATGCCTGGAGGTGACAAATTTACCCTCCTTGCCGTAAAAGGGTGAATTATTGATGGTGAAAAGCATGCTCATGGAAGGCTCATCGATGGAGATGGGCTTCATGGCTTCCGGCTCCTCGAAATCGGCAATGGTATCGCCGATATCAAAATCTTCAAGTCCAAGGACGGCCACGATCTCACCCGAAGTGATGCGCTCCTTGGTTTTCTCTTTTCCAAGTCCCTCGAAAGTGTAGAGCTCCTTGACAGTGGATTTGTGGATCATCCGGTTGCGCTGAACAATGGAGACCTGGTCCCCCATCTGGATAGTTCCCCTGTGGATCTTGCCCACCGCGATCCGCCCCGTATAGGAGGAATAATCCAGTGAACTGATCTGCAACTGCAGGGTACCGGGGTTCTCCACCGGCGGGTCAAAATAATCGATAATCGTATCCAGCAGGTAGGCCATGTCGTGGGTGGGATTTTTCCAGTCAGGTCCCATCCATCCCTCTTTGGAGGAGCCGTACACGGTCGGGTACTCCAGCTGTTCTTCGGTGGCATCCAGGGAAAACATCAATTCAAACACAAGCTCGTTGGTCTCATCCGGATTGCAGTTGGGCTTGTCCACCTTGTTGACCACCACGATCACCTTTTTACCCAGCTCCAGCGCCTTTTGCAGTACGAACCTTGTCTGGGGCATGGGGCCTTCGAAGGCATCCACAAGCAGCAACACCCCGTCAGCCATGTTCAGCACGCGTTCCACCTCACCCCCGAAATCGGAGTGTCCCGGGGTATCGATGATATTGATCTTAGTGCCTTTGTACCTGACCGATACGTTCTTGGAGAGAATGGTGATTCCCCTTTCCCGCTCCAGGTCGTTGGAATCGAGGATCAGGTCACCCATCTGCTGGTTGTCCCTGAACAGTTTGACCTGGTGAAGAATGCGGTCGACCATGGTGGTCTTGCCATGGTCCACGTGGGCGATGATGGCTATATTCCTTAAATCCATACTGTTTTGCTGATTTTAAATTGGTCCGCAAAAGTAGTATAAATTACCACACTAAAAAACTGAGGCTCTAAAGTATATCACCGATCACCTCCCTGGAATCATCTCCCCGGCTTTCCCTTCGGATGCGGAACCAATTCCAGCCGTTCCTCGGCTGCATGCCGGCCGATCTGGATCATCTCCTCCGCTTTATAAAAATCGTACATCCCGCAGGAAGCTATAGAAACCTCGATCAGGATATCCGGGGAGTAGTTCTTCAGTGACATCTGGGCCATCTGGTAGGTCATCACCCCCAGGGTCCGGCTGATCAGGTCAAAATAGCCCAGGTTGATTCCATCGGGTTTTGGCCCCTGGTGGATCAGGTGCTTGTTAAATTCCCTGATCACCTTCCTGTACCTGGATTCCCTCTCCTCGTGATCCTTCCTTGAAATGGCAGGCTTTGACAGGGGAATGTCTGCATTCACATTTACGGCCACCAGGATATCTCCCCTCTCCCTGTGCACATGATTGATGGGAATGTTGTTCATGATCCCCCCGTCCACCAGCAGACCATCTCTGGTCTTTACTGGCGTAAGGATGGTGGGGATGGCCACCGAGGCCCGGATGGCATCATACATGCTGCCCGTGGTAAAAACCACCTCTTTTTTGTGAATAATATCCACCGCCACCGCGGCAAAGGGGATCCTCATCTCTTCAATGAGGATATCTGGGATCACTTCCTTCATGGCCTTGAACACCCTATCCCCTTTCAGGAGGCCCTGCTTGCTCAGGGTAAAATCCACAAGGCGGAACACCTTTCCCCGGTCCAGGGTGACAATCCACTCCTTCAGGGCCTGCAGGTTCCCTGCAGAATATACCCCACCGATCACCGAACCCATGGAGGTGCCGGCAATGGAAGTGATCTCGTAATTGCGGCTTTCGAGTTCTTCAATCACACCGATGTGGGCAATGCCCCTGGCACCGCCACCTGAAAGTACAAGGGCCACTTTTTTTTTCATGGTTGCTCCAGGATTTCCCGGCGTTAAGCAGAACACCGATTCCATTGCCAAATTACAAATTCCTGGGGTACTGCCCTATTTGAGCCGTGAAATTGCTGTAAACCCGATTCATT